>JASJBF010000008.1 GCA_030066685.1 Kiloniellales bacterium
ACGGCCAGCATTATCCCGGTCCGACCCCGCCACCGCCGGCGAGTGGCCACTCTCCGGCGGTGGCCCATCTTCGCCCGATGGGCCGAACCTGTCATAAGACAGGCATTATCCGATCAGATGGAATCGCTTTGCGATCCATCTGGCCGGATGTAATGACCTGACTTCAAGGCATTAGCGCACTACTTCCGGCCAGACGCGAACGCGTCTGATCGGGAATTGCGCTAGCCACCGGCGCCTGCCCTCGCCAGCCTTGGTGCTCTGTAGGCTAGGGCCAGGAAAAATCCGGCGGCGGCCAGCGTGTAGAGGGCCAGTGCCAGCACCTGCGCCTCCAGCCCGACGCCGAGGTCCAGCAGGCCGCCCATGAGGCCGGGCGCGAGACCGGTTGCGAAGACCATGGCGGCGACCGCCAGGGCGCGAATGGCGCCGAGGTGCCCGGTGCCGTAGATCTCCGCCCAGAGGGCGCCGATCAGGGTGGTCGCGGCGCCGGCCGTAGCGCCGCCCAGGGCCATGAAGGCGAGCGCGACCCAGGGCGCGTCGCCGAGTCCCAGCAGGAACAGGCCGGCGGCCATGGGCAGCAGATAGGCGGGCAAGAGGCGCGCGGCGTTCCAGCGGTCGACGGCCCAGCCGAAGGCGAGCGAAGTGCCGACCGCCGCCAGGGAATACCCGGGATAGGCGGCGGCGAAGAGCGCCAGGCTCCAGCCCTTGGTCTCGACCAGGTGGACCTGGTGGAAGAACACGCCGGTCAGGATGAAGGACGGCGCCAGGACCCCGGGCATCAGGGCGTAGAACAGCGGATCGCGCAGGACCTCGCCGCGGGTCCAGTCGCGCGGCAGCACTTTCCCGTTGCCGCCTTCGAGTGGCACCGGATTGCGCGGCGTGCGGCCGTGCCGCAGGAGCGCAAAGGCGAGCGGCAGGGCGACCAGGAGCAGGGCGCCGGCGGTCACGACCCAGGTCTCGCGCCAGCCGATCCAGAGCGCCAGGCCGACCGCCACGATGGGGAAGAGCGCCTCGCCGGCCGGAAAGCCCATGGCGGCGATGGCGATGGCCCGGCCGCGCTGGGCGTTGTACCAGCGGCCCATGGCAGTGAAGCAGAGGTGGCTCAGTAGGCCCTGGCCGAAAAGCCGCAGGCCGAAGAGGACCAGGACCAGCATGACCGGGGAGGCGACCGCGGCCATGGCCAGCGCGGTCAGGGCCAGGCCGAGGATTGTCGCCGCGGAGAGCCGGGCGAGCGGCTGGGTGTCGGCCAGCTTGCCGAGCCAGACCAGGGTCGCCGCGCTGGCCAGGGTGGCCAGGGTGTAGAGCCCGCCGAAGCCGCCGTGGCTCAGGTCGAAGGCTTCACGCAGATCGCCGGAGAAGAGCGAAATGAAGTAGGTCTGCCCGAAGCTCGAAGAGAGGCTCAGCAGAAACCCGGCCCCGAGCCAGCGCAGGTTGCTCCGCAGGAAGGAGAAGCTCAGCATGCGGTGCGCAACTCAGCGGCTCGACGCGGTTCGTGAAGAGGCGGCGTCATCGGCACTCAAACCCGTTGTCATGCCCGGACTCGATCCGGGCATCCATGGAAACGCCGCCACCATGGATCGCCGGATCAAGTCCGGCGATGACAGCGGTGTCGGGGATCCATGGGGAGCGACATTAGATCACGCCGCCGTCCTTGAGCCCTGCGATCTCGTCGGGGCTGAGTCCGAACTCCTGCAGGACCTCGTCGGTTTGCTGGCCGCAGGTCGGCGGGGCGTGGCGGTAGTCGACCGGCGTCTCGGAGAACTTGATCGGGTTGCCGATCAGGTCGACCTCGCCGCTTCGGCTGCCGAGGTAGGGCATCTTGAGGTGCATGCCGCGGTGGACGACCTGCGGATCGGCGAAGACCTGGTCCAGGGTGTTGACCGCGCCGCAGGGCACGTGCAGGCCGGCCAGGCCGTCGACCCATTCGGCCTGGGTCTTCTTGATCGTCACCTCGGGCAAGAGGGCGTAGAGCGCTTCGCGGTTGCGCACCCGGTCGGCATTGGTCGTGAAGCGCGGGTCGGTGGCCAGGTCGGGCGCCTCGGCGAAGGCGCAGAAGCTCTGGAACTGCCGGTCGTTGCCGACCGCCAGGATGAAGTAGCCGTCGGCGCAGGGCAGGACCTTGTAGGGCACGATGTTGGGATGCTCGTTGCCCTGGCGCTTGGAGACCTTGCCCGAGGTCAGGTAGTTCAGCCCCTCGTTGACCAGCCAGGCGACCTGGGTATCGAGCAGCGCCAGGTCGACGTGCTGGCCCTTGCCGGTCTGGTGGCGGTGGTGCAGGGCGGCCAGGATCGCGCTGACCGCGTACATGCCGCACATGACGTCGGCGATGCCGACCCCGACCTTGTAGGGCTCGCCCTCGACCGGTCCGGTCAGGCTCATGATGCCGCCCAGGCCCTGGGCCAGGTAGTCGTAGCCGGCGCGCGGCGCGTAGGGGCCGGTCTGGCCGAAGCCGGTGATCGAGCAGTAGATCAGGCCCGGGTTGGCGTCCCTCAGGTCGGCGTAGGCGAGGCCGTACTTGGCCAGGCCGCCGACCTTGAAGTTCTCCACCAGGATGTCGCAGCCGGCGATCAGCCGTCGTGCCAGTTCCTGACCTTCGGGCTTTGCGATATCAAGGGTCAAGGAGCGTTTGTTGCGGTTTGAGCTGAGGTAGTAGGCGGCCTCCGTCGAGTCCTCGCCGCCCGCGTTCTGGAGGAAGGGCGGGCCCCACTTGCGGGTGTCGTCGCCTTCGCCCGGGCGCTCGATCTTGATCACGTCGCAGCCCAGGTCGCCAAGCAGCTGCGTACAGGTCGGCCCGGCGAGGATACGGGTCAGGTCGAAGACGCGGAGGCCGGCGAGCGGTGCGGTCATGGCGGCGAGATCCTCGGATGACGAACTGCCCCGGGTGTTCCACGGCCGCCGCGGGGCGTCAAGCCGAAGCTGGCCGCCCTGCGGCGGGCCCCGGTCGGGCGCAACGTCTTTCGGAGGACGGCCGCTTCGCCTAGTCTGAGCCACCATGAGTTGCGAGGCGAGATCCAGATGAAACAGATCCAGTTGCTGCGCCATGCCCGGCCGGACGAGGCCTGCGCCTGCATGGAGGTCGAGGACGTCGGGGCGCCGGGCGCCGGCGAGGTCGTGGTCGCGATCGAGGCCGCGGCGATCAACCCGGCCGACCTCTTGAGCTTCGAGGGCCGCTACCCCGGGCCCGAGACCCTGCCGGCCCCGGTCGGGATCGAAGGCGCCGGCCGCGTTGTCGAGGCCGGGCCGGGTGTCGAGGGCCTGGCGCCGGGCGACAAGGTGATGAGCCTGTCGCGGGCCAACTGGTCCGAGCGGCTGCGCCTGCCGGCGGCCCAGGTGGTCAAGCTGCCCGAGGCCCTGGACATCCGGCAGGCCGCGATGCTCAAGGCTAACCCACCCTCGGCGCACCTCATGCTCAAGGACTACGTCGAGCTGCAAGAGGGCGACTGGGTGATCCAGAACGCCGCCAACTCGGCGGTCGGCCGCCATGTGATCCGCCTCGCCCGGGCCCGCGGCGTCAAGACGGTCAACGTCGTGCGCCGGGACTCCCTGATCCCCGAGCTCACCGGCTTCGGCGCCGATCTCGTGGTGGTGGAAGGCGCCGACCTTGCCGAGCGCGTGCGCGCCGAGACCGGCGCCGAGGCGCCGATCCGCCTGGCGATCGACGCGGTCGGCGGCAGCGCCTGCGAGCATCTGGCGGACTGCCTCTCCGAGGGCGGGATGGTGGTCAACTACGGCTTCCTCTCCGGCGAGGCCTGCCGGATCACGCCCGCGCACCTGATCATCAAGGGCCTCACATTAACCGGCTTCTGGCTGTATGGCTTCATGCGCGCCGCCGACCGTTCGGAGATCCAGGCGCTCTACGACGAGATGTCCCAGCGCTTCATCGACGGCACCCTGGACGTGCCGATCGAAGCCCAGTACGGCCTGGACGAGATCGCCAAGGCCCTGGCCCACGCCCACAGCGAAGGCCGCGGCGGCAAGATCCTCCTGCGCCCCAGCGGCTGATCCGGCCGGAGAGGCGGTCCATGCTGAAGGAGGTCCCCGTGCCGATCGCCGAGATCTACGTCCCCGCCCGGCTGCGCGGGACCCTGGATGCGGCCAAGGTCGAGACCCTGGCCGAGGACATTTTGGAGCACGGCCAGCAGACCGCGATCTCGGTGCGCAAGGGGGATAACCGCTACGTCCTGGTGTCCGGTCTGCACCGCCTCGAGGCTTGCAAGGCCCTCGGCGAGGCCACGATCAAGGCGATCATCGTCCGCGCCCGGCAGTTCTGACCTTTGGGGTCGGGCCGCCGGGCCCTGCGACCTCCAGCAGCAGCTTCTTGCGCACGGCCTCGGCGAAGCTCTCGCGGTTGTCGGCGGTAACCACGAAAGCGCCGGGGCCGCCGATGATCAGCCGCTCGAAGGCTTCCTCCAAGTCGTAGCTGATCGGCCGGCCGCTGCTGCAGTGGCGGCAGAGGATCGCCAGGCCGTTGATCACGATGCCGGCAGCGACCGCTGAGTCCCGCGCCACGGTGATCGGGATGCCGCCCCAGTTGTTGGCGCTGTCGCCGGAGAAGTCGATGACCCTGCGGAAGCCCTTTATGTCGTTGCCGTCGATCAGGGCCTGGCCGGCGGCGAGGGCATTGCCGATGGCGTTGCGCCCGAAGGCCAGGCGCGGCGTCGCCATCAGCTTCTCCGCGAAGGCCGCCGCGCTCTCGGCGCCGTCGATAATGGCCCAGGGCACCACGACCTCCTGCGAGTCCACGGCACCCCACTCGACATAGGTCACCGCGATCCGCTGCTCGTAGCCCTGGGCGATCGCGGCGATTACCTGGGGATGAGTGATGGCGTCGGCGTAGCCCTGGCGCTGGAAGAGGATCTCGGCGTCGTCGATCGAGCCCGAGGCGTCCGCCAGGAGAACCAGCTCGACGTCCACCGCCTCGGCCCCCACCGCCGGCCGGACGAGGAAGGTGCCGAGCAGCACCAACGCAAAGAGTTTTCTGAACAGCTCCATCGGCCCGCTACCTTCGCCTCTTTCCTGTGTGAAAGCGCAGACTAGCCGATCGGTAGCGGCCGGATAAGCGAGGATCTGCGACCTGGCACCCCGCCTCAACCGTCCGGCTGCTGCCGGTTCTCGGCGAGCGCGTCCAGAGCGCCCTGCAGGATGTAGGCCGCGGCCAGCTTGTCGACCACCTCGGCCCGGCGTGCCCGGGTCATGTCGGCCTCCTCGACCAGCAAGCGTTCGACCGCCGCGGTCGAGAGCCGTTCGTCCCAGAGCGCAACCGGCAGGGTCATCCCGGCCTCCGCCTCCAGGTTGCGTGCGAACTGCCGGGTCGACTGGCAGCGCGGGCCCTCGCTGCCGTCCATGTTGACCGGCAGGCCGAGCACCAGACCCGCGACCTCCCGCTCGGCGACGATCGCAGCCAGGGCAGCGGCGTCCACGCGGAACTTGCCGCGGCGCAGGGTCTTCAGGGGTGAGGCCAGGCTGCGGTCGCGGTCCGAGATCGCCAGCCCGATGGTCTTCTCGCCGAGGTCGAGGCCGAGCAGCCGGCCCCGGGCGGGCAGGGCGTCCGCGAAGTCGGCAAGGGCGAGGATGGTCACGGCGGTCTGGCCTCCGGCTGGACTTATAGGCTTGCGCGCGCCCGGGCGGCAAGTCGGCGGGCGGACGGCTTGCCCCCGGCCCGGCGCGGGTGATAGGTTCCGCGCGCTTCGGGCCGCCGGAGGTCGCCTTGGCTGGGGCGCCCGGTGGCCGCCTTCGCCGCTCTGGAGTCAAGGCCATGTCCGTCGACAGGGACACCGTCGCGCAGATCGCCAAGCTCGCCCGGATCCGCATCGAGGCCGAGCAGATGGAGCCCCTGGCGGCCGAGCTCTCCAACATCCTGGGCTGGATCGAACAGCTGAACGAGCTCGACACCGAAGGCGTCGCGCCCATGACCTCGGTGGTCGAGGTCGAGGCGCCGCTGCGCAAAGACGCGGTCACCGACGGCGATTGCCGCGACCAGGTCCTGGCCAACGCGCCGGAGGCGGCCGAGGGCTTCTTCCTGGTGCCCAAGGTCGTGGAATAGGGCAGCCGGCATGAGCGAGCTCACCAAGCTGACCATCGCCGAGGCCCGCGACGCGGTCGCCAGCGGCGAGCTGACCGCCGCCGAGCTGACCGAAGCGCACATCGCGGCGGTCGAGAAGGTGCGGCCCCTCAACGCCTTCCTGGTAGAGACCCCGGACAAGGCCCTGGAGATGGCCAAGGCCGCCGATGCCAGGCGCGGCAGCGCCGAGGCCGGCGTGCTCAACGGCATCCCCCTGGCGATCAAGGACCTCTTCTGCACCGAGGGAATCCAGACAACCGCCGGCTCGCGCATCCTCGAGGGCTTCACGCCGACCTACGAATCGACCGTCTCCGCCAAGCTCTGGCGGGAAGGTGCGGTGATGCTCGGCAAGGCCAACATGGACGAGTTCGCCATGGGCTCTTCCAACATGACCAGCGCCTTCGGTCCGGTCGAAAGCCCCTGGCGCCGGCCCGGCGACAACCGGGCGCTCGTTCCGGGGGGGTCCTCCGGCGGCTCGGCGGCGGCGGTGGCGGCGCGCTGCGCCCTGGGCGCGACCGGCACCGACACCGGCGGCTCGATCCGCCAGCCGGCCGCCTTCGTCGGGATCGTCGGCTTCAAGCCGACCTATGGCCGCTGCTCGCGCTGGGGCCTGGTCGCCTTCGCGTCCTCGCTCGATCAGGCCGGGCCGATGACCCGGACGGTGCGGGACTCGGCGATCATGCTGCGCGCCATGGCCGGCCATGACCCCAAGGACTCGACCAGCGTGGACCGCCCCGTGCCCGACTACGAGGCGGCGCTGACCGGGGACGTGCGCGGCCTCAAGGTCGGCGTCCCCAAGGAGTACCGGATGGAGGGCATGCCGGAGGAGATCGAGACCCTGTGGCGCCAGGGCATCGACTGGCTGAAGGCGGCCGGGGCCGAGACCGTCGACATCTCCCTGCCGCACACCAAGTACGCCCTGCCGACCTACTACATCGTCGCGCCCGCCGAAGCCTCGTCCAACCTGGCGCGCTACGACGGCGTGCGCTACGGCCTGCGCGAGCCGGGCGAGAGCCTGGACGAGATGTACGAGGCGACCCGCGGCACCGGCTTCGGCGCCGAGGTCAAGCGCCGGGTCCTGATCGGGACCTACGTGCTCTCGGCCGGCTACTACGACGCCTACTACAACAAGGCCCGGCGGGTGCGGACCTTGATCCTCAACGACTTCCGGCAAGCCTATGAAAAGGTGGACGTCATTCTGACGCCGACCGCCCCGAGCGAGGCCTTCGCCGTGGGCGAGAAGATGGACGATCCCATCGCCATGTACCTCAACGACGTCTTCACCGTGCCCTCCAGCCTGGCCGGCCTGCCGGCCGTCTCGGTGCCCGCCGGCCTGGGCGCCGAGGGCCTGCCGCTGGGCCTGCAGCTGATCGGCCGCGCCTTCGACGAGGAGACCGTGCTGCGGGTCGCCGACGTGCTGGAACAAGCCGCCGGCTTCGACGCCGAGCCGGCCTTCCTAGCTTAAACCCTATCGGTTCGGGGGCAGGGGGCGGCGGGCGGCGAGGAGGCGGCCGAGCGAGGCCTCGCGGGCGAAGACCATCAGGCCGGCGCCGACGATCAGCGCGATGCCGAGGACGGCGGTGAGGTCCGGCCAGTCACCCCAAAGGACGATCCCCCAGGTCGCGGAGAGCGGGACGGCGACGTACTCGAAGGGGGCCACGACGGTGGCCTCGGCGATCCTATAGGCCTGTGAGAGCAGGTAGGCGGCGGCGGCGATCAGGACGCCGCAGAGCAGGATCAGCAGGGCGTCCTCCCGACCCGGCCAGACCCAGGCCCGGAACAGGAACTCGAGGCTCGGCTCGCCCGAGCCGGCGAAGCGGCCGTCACCGATCGCCAGGCCGGTCGCGCCGCTGACCACCACGAAGGTCAGCTGGACGTAGAAGGCCATGGCCGAGGCCCTGTCGGTCGCGCCGAGCCGCCGGGTCAGGATCTGCATGCTGGCGTAGCAGAAGGCGGCCAGCACCGGCAGCAGCGCGACCGGATTGATGGCGCCCTCGCCGGGACGCAGCATGACCATCACGCCGCAGAGCCCCGCCAGGACCGCGAGCCAACGGCGCGGGCCGACCCGCTCGCCGAGAAAGGGCACCGAGAGTGCGGTGATGAAGAGGGGGGCCACGAAGAAGATCGCGATGGTCTCGGCCAGCGGCATGGCCGCGAGCGCCAGGAAGTAGGAGAGGTTGGCCACGACCAGTAAGAGCGCGCGCGCCAGGTGCAGGCCCGGCCGTCGGCTGCGCAGCAGGCCCCAGCCGCCCTCCAGCCGGACCATGATCAGTGTCAGCACGACAGCGACGACGGCCCGACCCAGGATCACCTGGTGCAGCGAATAGTCGCCGCTCAGCCATTTGATGATGGCGTCCTGGGCGGAGAGCAGGGCCATGCCGGCGAGCACGCAGGCGATGCCTCTTGCCTGCGATTGCGATATCGTTGTCGCCGTCACGAGGTTGCCCTGCATGCCGTTGAAACCCTAGGGCGCAAGCCTTAGCACAGCCGCGACCCGTTCTCGTGCCGGAAAGCGGCCCGGCTCCGTCGTCGCTTGGACAGGCTCGAGGTCGGCGCGCGCTCCGTCGCCGGGAGGGAACTGGTCCTCGACGGGACCTAGACGAAGATCAGGACCACGGAAACGGCGGTGAGGGCGCCGAGGCAGAGGTTGAAGACGCGCAGGGTCCGGTCGGACTTGAGCAGGCCGCCTATGGCGGTGCCGAAGCCGGCCCAGACCGCGGAGCAGGGGAAGGCCACGGCGCCGAAGACCAGGGCAATCATCACGGCGTTGGCCAGGGGCGAGAGCTCCAGGCTGGAGAAGGCGCTGACCGCGCCGATGGCGATTACCCAGGCCTTGGGGTTGACCCACTGGAAGGCGGCGGCCTGGAGGAAGGTCAGGGGCCGGCCGCCGGCCCGGCCCTCGCGCGGCCGCTCGGCGGTCGCGATCCGCCAGGCGAGGTAGAGCAGGTAGGCGGAGCCCACGACCTTCAGGCCATCGTGCAGGACCGGCAGCGCCTGGAAGGCCGCGCCCAGCCCCAGGCCGACGGCGACCACCAAGACCGGAAAGCCCAGGGTGATGCCCAGCAGGTGCGGCAAGGTTCGGCGGAAGCCGAAGGTCGCGCCCGAGGCGGTGACCATCACCACGTTCGGCCCCGGCGTGATCGAGGTCGAGACGCAGAAGGTCAGCAGCGGCCCCAGAAGCTCGGGCATCATTCGTCTCGCTGTCCGGACGGGATTCAGAGCAAAAAGCATGGCTCATCTCTAAATGGCTGAAAACAAGCAACTTGTCATGGAGACAATTCCGGTCCCCTGGGGCGGCCTGGTACCCGCGCGGTACCCGAAGGCCGTCGCGGCCGGGGCTGGCGCAGGCCGTCTCCCGGTGATACCTAATGGCCCCGGCTCGGATGGCTCTAGCTCTCGAGTTCCGAAGGTTCACACTTTCCGGCCATGACAGGGAGAGCCAAGGAGTCAGTCGGGGAGACAAGGAGTGGCGGCATGGCGATGATCGAAGGGCGGACGGGCAGCTGGGAGATGGTGATCGGGCTGGAGGTCCATGCCCAGGTGATCTCGGAGGCCAAGCTCTTCTCCGGCGCGGCAACCGCCTTCGGGGCCGAGCCCAACACCCAGGTCTCCCTGGTCGACGCCGGCATGCCGGGCATGCTGCCGGTGCTCAATCGGGGCTGCGTCGAGCAGGCGATCAAGACCGGGCTCGGGCTCAGGGCCCGGATCAACCTGCATTCGGTCTTCGAGCGCAAGAACTACTTCTATGCCGACATGCCAACCGGCTATCAGATCTCCCAGTACCTGGAGCCGATCGTCGGCGAGGGGACAGTGATTCTCGACATGGAGGACGGTTCGACCCGCGAGATCGGGATCGAGCGCCTGCACCTGGAGCAGGACGCCGGCAAGTCGCTGCACGACCAGCACCCGACCAAGTCCTACATCGACCTCAACCGCTCCGGGGTCGCGCTGATGGAGATCGTCTCCAAGCCCGACCTGCGCTCGCCCGAAGAGGTCGGCGCCTACCTGTACAAGCTGCGCTCGATCCTGCGCTACCTCGGGACCTGCGACGGCAACATGGAGGAAGGCTCCCTGCGCTGCGACGTCAACGTCTCGATGCGCAAGCCGGGCGACCCCCTCGGCACCCGCTGCGAGATCAAGAACGTCAACTCCATCCGCTTCATCCAGCAGGCCATCGCATTCGAGGCCAAGCGCCAGGTCGGGCTTCTGGAAGAGGGCGAGGCGATCGTCCAGGAGACCCGGCTCTTCGACTCCAACACGGGCCGGACCCGCTCCATGCGCGGCAAGGAGGAGGCGCACGACTACCGCTACTTCCCCGACCCGGATCTGCTGCCGCTGGAGCTCGATCCGGCCTGGGTCTCGGAGATCGAGGCCGACCTCCCCGAGCTGCCCGACGACAAGAAGCAGCGCTTTATCGACGACTTCGGGCTCTCGGCCTACGACGCCGGCGTCCTGGTTGCCGACCGCGAGACGGCGGCCTACTTCGAGGCGGTGGCGCAGGGTCGGGACCCCAAGGTCGCGGCCAACTGGGTCATGGGCGAGCTCTTCGGTGCGCTGAATCGCAACGACCTGGAGCTCAGCCGATCGCCGGTCGATGCCGCTGCGCTGGGCCGCCTGATCGACCTGATCGCCGACGGCACGCTGTCCGGTCGGCTGGCAAAAGACGTCTTCGATGAGATGTGGAAGACCGGCAAGCAAGCCTCTGAGGTCGTTGAGCAAAAGGGCCTGAAGCAGATTAGCGATTCGGGCGAGATCGAAGCAATCGTCGCCAAGATCGTGTCCGAGAACCCGGGTCAGGTCGAGCAGTTCCGCTCCGGCAACGAGAAGGTCATCGGCTGGTTCGTCGGCCAGGTCATGAAGGCGACGCAAGGCAAGGCCAACCCCAAGCTGGTCAACGAGGTTCTGCGCCGGGCGCTCGCCGGTTAGCCCGAACTGCGCAGCCCCTTCAGCCGCTCCACCAGAGCCGCCACATCCTCCCCGTCCTGGTAGATCCCGAAGCCGAAGCGCAGGCGGTCGCCGCGGTGGTCGGTGACGATGTCTCTCGCCAGCAAGGCTTCGTAGAGCGCGCCGGCCGCCGGCGTGCGGAAGGTGAGGAAGTTGCCGCGGTTTGGCTCGTCGAGCGGCACCACCAGGTTCTCCGCCGAGAGGCCGGGGATGGCCAGACCGGGCAGGGCGGCGACGAAGGCTTCCTGCAGGGCGACGGCGTGGTCGTGGATGGCGGCGGTGGTGAGGCCCTCGGCCTCCAGCCAGTCGAGGACCGCGTTCTGGCGGTAGATCCCGACCGGGTCGAAGGTCGCACCCAGGAAGCGGGAGCCGTCCGCGCCGTAAGGCACCTTGCCTTCGGCCCGCGCGGTCAGGGCGCCGAAGGCGGCGAACCAGCCGGTGTCCAGCGGCCGCGTGGCCTGGCCGGGCGGACAGTGAAGGAAGCAGACGCCTTCGCCGGCCATGGCGTACTTGTAGCCGCCGCTCATGTAGAAGGCGCGATCCTCGATGGCGGAAAGGTCGGTGGGGCGAGCGAGGAAGCCGTGGTAGCCGTCGATCACCACCAGGGCCTCCGGCTCCGGCACGGCGGCGACGATGCCTGGCAGTTCGGGCACGGCGTAGCCGGAGTTGTAGAAGACCTGGCTTAGATAGATCAGATCGCGGCCGCCTTCGGCCGCCGTCTTGGTGAAGCGTTCCGTGAAGCCGTCGAAGGGCTCGGTCGGGACCCGGGTCACCTCGGCGCGGCCGGCCTCCTCCAGGCGCCGCATCTGGCGCTCGAAGCTGTGGAACTCGCCGTCGCTGGTCAGGACCCGGATGGCCCGGTCCTGGGGCAGGCAGGACAACAAGCGGAGAAGGAAGCCGTGGGTGTTGGGCCCGAACGCGAGGCTTGAGGGATCGCCTAGCTTCAGGATCTTCGCGATGCCGGCTTGGGCTCGCGGAATCACCTCGCCGAAGATCGTCTCCCACTTGCGGTCGGCCAGGCGGGCGGCGTCCTCCCAGCAGCGCTGCTGGGCGGCAAAGGCGACGTCGGGCCAGTAGTGGTGGCTGTGGGCGGCGAAGTGCAGGCGCTGCGGGTCGGCCTCGCGGAAGCGCCGGAACCCGGCCTTCCAGCTCACGGACTCTGCTCGGTGTAGCTGTAGCCCATGGCCCGGCGTAGGGCCTCCGGCAGCGGTGGCAGCTGGGAGCGGGGCAGGAAGTAGGTCGAGAGCGCGAAGAGGTCGCCGAAGATCCGGTGCCGCTCCGCGGTCCGGCGCAGGTAGTCGAAGCCCGAGGAGCCGCCGGTACCGACCTTGCGGCCGATCATGCGCTGGGCCATCAGGGCGTGGCGGTAGCGCCAGGTGGTCAGGTTCTCGTCGATGTCCATCAGGACGCTCAAGAGCCGGAAGGGCAGCTGCAGCACCGGCTCGTCGCGGTAAAGGTTGATGAAGAGGGCGGCTTGCAGGGCCTTGGCGCTGAGCCGCCAGGCACCTTCGGCGGCCAGCTTGGCGTGGGCCGCCTCGTCGAAGATCGATTCGAAGCGGGTCAGGGCCGCGTCGAGGGCGGCGAGCTCGGCCTCCAGGGCCGTCTTCACCAGGGAGGGGTTGCGGCGCATGGCCTCCTGGTCGCTGCCCAGGGCGCGCAGCACGGCCTCGCGGTAGGCGGCGCTGAACTCGTAGCCGGCCTGGCTGACGAAGGGCGTCCGCTCCAGCCAGGCCTCGACCTGGTCGACGAGGGAAGGCGCCGCCTCGGCCTCGGCGATGCGCGCGCGCTCCGGCTCCGAGAGCATGGCGTCGTAGGGCTTGTCGGCGTAGGTCAGGCGCTCGGCCCGGGTCAGGCCCAGGCGGGTTTCCAGCAGGCGGAACTGGAGGCTCTGGAAGCCCGAGGCTGGGAACAGCAGGTCGCGGAAGTCCAGGAAGTCGAGCGGCGTCATGCTCTCCAGCACGTCGAGCTGCTCGATCAGCAGCTTCTGGATCAGGGCGATTCGCGACAGACCGTGGACCGCCTGGCCGATCTCACGGTCGTCGGCGACCGGGCCGGCGAAGATCTCTTGGATCCGGTCGAGCTCGAAGAGGATCAGCTTGAACCAGAGCTCGTAGGCCTGGTGCACGATGATGAAGAGCATCTCGTCGTGGGCCGGCTGGCCCTTGAGGGCGCTCTGGCGCTCCTGGCTGGAGAGCAGTCGGTCGAGCCGCAGATGCTGGGCGTAGGTGAGAGTCCGGTCGGGATCGGTCATGGTCGCGGGGCCGCCTCGTCGGGCCTAACGGCAAGAGCCGGCGCGGCTCCCCTCGGAGCCGCGGCGGCGCTCTCAGGCTATCACAGGCCTCCCCGATTCGCCTCCGTCCCGGCAGGAGACGGAGGGTCGCGCTCTAAGCGGAGGATCTCTTCAGTTCCTTGATCAGGCCTTCCACCGTCCCGCCCGATCTCTCGATGACCGCGCTGTACTCCTGCCGCAAGGTCAAGGCCATGCTGATGCCTTCGGCAACGATATCGACGATCTTGTAGCCTTCCCCGGCCTTCCGGATCCGCCACTTGACATCGGCGATGGCCCCGTTGGACCGCTTGACGTTAGTCGTGATCGCGATCAGCTTGGGGTTGGTGCGGTCGGGCGCCACCTTGGTGATGTCGAAGGTCTCGCCCGTGTACCGGCCGAATATGGTCAGGGACTGCTGGACCATCGCGTCTTCGAAGACGCCGACGAACTCCTTGCGCTGGCCCTTGTCCATCTTCCGCCAGTGCTTGCCCAGCACCACGCGGGCGAGGACATTGAGGTCGAAACCTTCGCGCAGTAGCGCGCGAATCCGCGTTTCGCGGTCGTCCTGGGGGGCGGTCTTGTCCCGGGCCACGTGGATCGCTCGCTCTCCGAGCGAGGCCAGGAAAGTACGCGCTTTCCCGTTCGCCGGCTCTTCGCTGGCGGCCTGCGTTGCAGGCAGCGGCGCAGCGGCGAGCGTCAGCGCAAACAGGACGATGGTCCAAGGGGCGCTCGACTTCCTTACCATAGGTCCTTCCCCTGCTGTTCCCAATAACTCCTACCCTCGTGCCTCGAGCCTAGAAGATCAATATGGTTAACAAATGCCTAAATTCGTTCGAAATTGTGGCGAGCGGATAGCACCGCTCGGCACCAGGGGCAACGCCCGTTTGAGTGATACGCAGGTGTTCGCCGAGACATCCGTGCTCGGCGCACCTTAGCCCTCGTCTGAGTGGTCCCACCTATTTTGCCGGAGAGGCCTGAGCCGTGCCAGGGTTATTACGACCCGGTCCCGGGAGCCGTCAGCGGGCTCCTGTGGGGCTCGGCCTGCCTCAGCCGTCGAGGTCGCTCAGCAGACTCTGCATCATCTCGATCCAGGGCCTGCGGTCGAGCTCCCGTTCCTCACGCCCGAGACAACAGCGGATCTTGACTGCCAAGCCCCGGCGGCTGTCGGCGGGGGTCATGGCGATGTCGCGCTCGATCTCGTCCAGGAGGGCTTGCGCCTGCCGCCTGGAGGTTTCGTCGCGCGTGTGCTCGAAGGTCGAGAAGTGCCGGATCCACAGGCGCTCGAGCCGTAACAGGCGGTTGTCGCCTAAGAGCACGCTGGACGGCGTAGCGAGGCCATTGTGCATGCGGCCGCTCCGTTAACCCTGATGCGATCCCCGACAGGAAGCCGTGTCGGCGGGGACAGGCTCTTGATAGATCCGATGGGATTCTATTCTACTATGGGTGAGTCGGGCCAGGAAGATTATCGCTTGCGGTCGCCGGAGGTGCGGGGCAATACCTCGAAACGGGCCTCGATGCGCTCACGCTATAGTTTCAAGGGCTAATACTGCAATTCAACGTAAACTTCGTCGATAAATATTGACTGTCTAGCCGCACAGATTAGTATTATTTGAGCGTATATGCCCATTATTTTGGTATTTACAGATAATATAGTTAACGGGGAAGGGATGGAGGGAACGGCGAGTCGAGCCGGAATAGAGGCAACGGCCAATGGGCGTTCTCCGTTTCCGGCCGAGCCGCGATCACACTAAGGCTCAAGCCGAAGGGTTGCGACGCCGGCTTCTCTCCTGTTGATCGGGATGCGAGGTTTGCTGAGGGAGTTCTGGACCAGCGAGCGCGGCTCAGTAGCCGACGAATACGCTTTGATGGTCACCATGATCATCCTGATCGGTGCCGTCGGTCTCCACGCGGCCGGCCTGCCGCTGTCGGCGCTCGGCGACTTCATCGGCAGTACCTTCCATGGTGTCGCCGGCCTGCTGGGCCGGCCGCCCGAGGAACAGAACTGACCCGATCCCATTCAGCCGCCGACCAGCCACCCGCCGGGGTCTCGGCGGCTTTCCGCTTGTCTGTTCTCTGGGCCTAGCCGTGATGCTAGGCTGTATGCGGCCTTGGCGCCACGAGACAATGGACCGGAGGGGCGGTCCGCCTGTTGGTCGCCCGACCTCGGGGCCGAGAGAATAACAGGGAGAAAAAAAGGGGATGCCGAAACTCGATCGAGTCAGGGTGTCGCAGCCAGCCAGCCGCAGGCGTTTCCTGACCGGCGCTTCCGCGCTCGCCGGCGTGGCGGCGCTCGGCTTTCCGGCGGTCGTCGGCCGGGCCGCGGAGCCGCTGAAGGTCGGGACCTACGGCGGCTACTTCAAGGATTCCTTCGACAAGCACATCTACCCGGAGTTCACCAAAGAGACCGGCATCGAGATCGAGTCCATCGCCGAACCCACCGGCGAGGCCTGGCTGGTCCAGCTCGAGACCGCCGCTCGCGCGGGTCAGGCTCCGGCCGACGTCTCGATGATGGCCCAGGTCGCCATGCTCAAGGGCCAGTCGTCCCGGCTCTGGACGCCGCTCGAGCTCGGCAGGATTCCCAACGCCAAGAACCTGCTGCCGCAGTACCTGCACCGCTATCCCGACGGCAAGGTCGACGGGATCGGCGCCGTCGCCTGGTACATCACCCTGGTCAGCAACACCGACGCCTACGCCGAGCCACCGAGCTCCTGGGCCGAGTTCTGGGATCCGAAGAACGAGGGCAAGCTCGGGCTGCTCGCCCTGGTCAGCAACTCCTTCCTTCTGGAGATCACCGCGAAGACTTTCTTCGGCGGGACCGAGTTCCTCAACACCGAGGAGAACATCCTCAAGGTCCTGGACAAGCTGGCCGAACTCAAGCCCAACGTGGCGCTGTGGTACCGCGACGAGGGCCAGTTCCAGCAGGCCCTGCAGTCGGGCGAAATCCCGATGGGCCAGTACTATCACGACGTGGCCGGGCTGGCCGCGGCCGACGGCCATCCGGTGCGCTCGACCTTTCCCAAGGAAGGCGGGGTCAACGACTCCGGCTGCTGGGCGCTGTCGCGCGCATCCAAGCGCGAAACGGAAGCGCTGGTCTTCATGGACTACATGTGCCGGCCGGAGATCCAGGCGAAGCTGGCGCGCAAGGTCGGGACCGCGCCCACGGTGCGCCGCGAGCTGACTGACCTGACCGATGCGGAGTTCGCCGCTGTCTCCAGCGACATAGAGCCGATCATTCCGCGCTACGACCTCTACCAGGCCAAGTCCGACTGGCTGAACCAGAAGTGGACCGAGCTGGTCACCGGCTGATTTCACCTCGGCCCGGGGCACAAGCCGCGCCTCGGGCCACCGCCGTCTTTCCCTGATGCCGCGAATCTGCTGACCTGCCGTCATGTCCGGTTTGCTTCTCGACAGGATCGACAAGCGCTTCGGGTCGGTCGTCGCTTTGAGCGACGTTCGGCTGGAGATCGCCCACGGCCAGTTCGTCTGCCTGCTCGGCCCCTCGGGCTGCGGCAAGACGACCTTGCTGCGGATCATCGCCGGCCTGGAGGCGCCCGGCGCCGGTCGCGTCCTGCTGGACGGCGAGGACATCACCGAGCAGCCGGTCCACCAGCGCGGCTTCGGTATGGTCTTTCAGTCCCTGGCGCTGTTTCCACACCTGACGGTCGGGGAGAACATCGCCTACGGCCTGAGGGTTCGCGGCCTGGCGAGGCCTGAGCAGGAGTTTCGGGTCGACGAGCTCCTGGAGCTGGTGCGCCTGCCCGGCCTCGCCGAGCGGCACGTCGTCCAGCTGTCGGGCGGTCAGCGGCAGCGGGTCGCGATCGCCAGGGCCCTGGCCCTGAAGCCCAAGCTCTTCCTGCTCGACGAGCCGCTCTCGGCCCTGGACGCCAAGCTACGCGAGGAGATGCAGATCGAGCTGCGCCTGCTGCAGCAGCAGCTCGGCATCACCACCATCGTCGTGACCCACGACCAGCGCGAAGCCATGACCATGGCCGACCTGGTGGTGGTGATGGGCGACAACCGGGTCCAACAGTCCGGCGCGCCGCTCGACATCTACCGGCGCCCGGTCAACCGCTTCGTGGCCGATTTCATCGGCACCAGCAACCTCCTTCCGGGTCGCCTGCGCGATGGCGCGGTGGAGGTCGCGGGCGCCCGTCTCGCCGTCGCCGAGGTGGGGCCCGGGCTGGACGAAGGCGGCGAGGCCAGCCTCTGCATCCGGCCCGAGGAGGTCCGTCTGCTTGCGCCGGGGGAGGCGGGCGCCAACCGCCTGCCCGGACGGATCAGCTTCGTGCGGGACCTCGGCGCCACGGTGCAGATCTCCCTGGACTGCGCCGGGACCCAGGTGCTCTGTCTGACCATGCCGGAGCAGCACGGCGAGTTCCGACAGGGCGGGGCGGTCACGGTCGAGCTGCCGGCCGCCGCCTGCCTGGCGCTGGCGCCGTGATCCGCGCCGCGCCCAAGGGACGAGAGCTCGCACTCGGCGCCTACCCGCTGGCCATGCTGGCGGTCTTCTTCCTGATGCCCTTCGGGATCATGCTGGCGGTCAGCGTCTTCCACCGAGTCCAGGGCGGCTTCTACGAGCCCGGCTTCGAGCTGGCCTCCTACGCCCGCTTCTTCACGCCCTTCTTCGGCGGCATCCTGGGTTTCTCGCTGGGCCTCGCCGGGCTCACCTCCTTGCTCTGCGTCGCCCTTGGCTTTCCCTTCACCTATTTTTTGACCCGCATGGCACGCCGCCGCCAGGTGCCCTTCCTGGTCTTCATCCTGTCCGTGCTCTCCCTGTCCGAGGTGATCATCGGCTTCTGTTGGTCGATTCTGCTGTCGCGCACGGCCGGTCTGTCCAACCTCTTCGTCGCCCTGGGGCTGCTCGAGGCGCCGGCCGCCTGGACACCCGGGTTCGGCGCCCTGCTGGCAGGCCTCTGCTACTTGGCGCTGCCCTACGCGGTCCTGGTGCTCTATCCCGCGCTGAGCCGCCTCGATCCGGAGCTGGTCGAGGCCGCGCGCAGCCTCGGGGCCTCGCCGCTGCGCAGCTTCTTCACCGTCGTGGTCCCGGTCCTGCGCCCGGCCATCGTCGCCGCCCTGGTCATGGTCTTCGTGTTTACCCTGGGTGCCTACCTGCTGCCGCAGCTTCTCGGGCAGCCGCAGCACTGGACTCTGTCGGTGCTGATCACCGACCAGGCGATCTACCAGTCGAACCTGCCCTTTGCCGCGGCCATGGCGATCTTCCTGCTGGCGGTCAGCCTGCCCCTGGTCGGCCTGACCCAATGGCTGGGCCGCCGGCGGAGCCCGGCGCTATGAGCCGGGCCCTGCGCCGCGCCTATATTGCGGTTCTGGTGCTGTTCCTCTGCGCGCCGCTGATCGTGGTCGTCGGCGTCTCGCTCAACGCCAAGAAGCAGCTCCTTTTTCCCCCGGCGGGGACCTCGCTGCGCTGGTATGCCGAGCTTTTCGAAGACGATGCCTGGCTGGGCGCCGTGGCCAACTCGCTTCTGATCGCCATGACCTCGGCCCTGGTGGCGCTGTCGATCGCCCTGCCGCTGGCCTATTTCCTGTGGCGCTACCGGGTCCGCTACGCCCGCGCGTTCTTCGCCCTCGGCGTTGCGCCCTTCCTTCTGCCGCCGGTGATCACCGCCCTCGGCTTCCTGATCTTCTGGGCGACCCTGGGGTTCTACGGCCAGCTGCCGGCGGTGGTGATCTCCCACGGCATCTTCTTCGTCACCCTGCCGCTGGTCACCCTGTCGCTGGGCTTCGAAGCCATCGATCCGGCCCTGGTCGAGGCGGCCGAGACCCTGGGCGCCGACCGGCGGCGGGTCTTCCGGACCGTGATCCTGCCCCTGGTCCGGCCCTATCTGGTGTCCGGCTATGCCTTTGCCTTTGTGCTCAGCCTCAACGAGTATATCGTGGCTTACATGGTGGCGGGTTTCACGGTAGAGACCCTGCCGATCAAGATCTTCAACAGCCTGCGATATGGCTACACCCCGGTGATGGCGGTGGTCGCCGTCCTCTTTGCCCTGCTGGCCGCCCTGATCTTCGCTCTGGTCGGCCGCTTCGGCAATCTGCCGCGCCTGCTCGGCGCCCTGGGGCCGGGGGAGAAATGACATGCGCGTAGCCCTGCTTCAGGATTCCGGCGTTCCAGGCGAGCCGACCGACAACCTCGAACGCCTGGCCATGGCGGCCCGCCGGGCGGCCTCCGAGACGATCGACCTGCTGATCGCGCCCGAGCTCTACCTCACCGGCTACAACCTCGGCGATCGGCTGCGCGACCTGGCGGAGCCGGCCGACGGCCCTTCCGCGAAGCGGGTCGCCGAGATCGCGGCGGAGACCGGCGTGGCGCTGCTCTACGGCTATCCGGAAGCGGCGGGCAAGAAGTTCTACAACGCGGCGCTGCTGGTCGACGGCGCCGGGGCTGTCCGCGCCAACTACCGCAAGACGCACCTCTTCGGGCCGGAGGAGAAGCGCATCTTCTCGCCCGGCACGGAGCTGATGCTGGTCGAACTCGGCTCGATGACGCTGGGTCTTCTGATCTGCTACGACGTCGAGTTCCCGGAAGCCGTGCGTGCCCTGGTCCTGGCCGGTGCCGATCTGATCGCGGTTCCGACCGCCCTGATGCGACCCTACGAGAACGTCCCTGAGCAGATGGTGCCGGCACGGGCCTTCGAGAACCAGGTCTTCATCGCCTATGCCAACCGCTGTGGCCAGGAAGGCGAGCTGACCTACTGCGGGATGAGCTGTGTCATCGCGCCGGACGGCAAGCCTCTGATCCAGTCCGGCCGCGGCGAAGCCTTTCTGGTCGCCGAGGTCGACCCGGCGGCCTATGCGGAGTCGCGCGCGACCAACCCCTATCTCGATGACCGGCGCCCGGCCCTCTACGAGCGCGCGCCGAAGCGGCTTTAGCCGGCCTTGCGGGCCGCCAGGGAATCGGCGACCACGCAGAGGATCTCGTAGAGGATGGTGGCCCCGACCAGAGCGGTGTTGCCGCTGGGGTCGAAGGGGGGCGCAACCTCGACGACATCGCCGCCGATCAGGTTGAGGCTGCGCAGGCCGCGAATCATGATCTGTGCCTCGATCACCGAAAAGCCGCCGCACTCCGGTGTCCCGGTGCCGGGTGCGAAGACCGGGTCCAGGCCGTCGACGTCGAAGCTGATGTAGGTGGGGCCGTCGCCGACGATGCCGCGGGCCTCTTGGATCACGTCCTTGGGGCCGCGCTCGTAGAGTTCCTCCATGTAGACCACGCGCATGCCCGACTCGTGGCTGAAGCTCCAGATGTCCGGGTCGTTGATCGCCCCGCGGATGCCGATCTGCACGGTGCGCTTGGGATCGAGCAGGCCTTCCTCGACCGCCCGCTTGAAAGGGGCGCCGTGGTGGAACTTGGAGCCCAGGTAATCGTCGCCGGTGTCGCAGTGGGCGTCGAAGTGGATCATGCCGACCGGGCGCTCGGCCGCGATGCCGCGGAACACCGGCAGGGTGACCGAGTGATCGCCGCCGGCCGAGACCGGGACCGTATCGGCGCCGTGGAGCCGCCGGTAGAAGGCGGCGATCTCCTCCAGCGCGCCCTCGAGCTCGAAGGGTCGCTCCACCCAGGCGTCGCCGGCGTCGGCGATCCGGCAGAGCGCGAAGGGATCGATTCCGGTCGCCTGGTTGATCCGGCGCATCAGGCTGGACTGGTTCCGGATCTCCCGTGGCCCGTGCCGGGCGCCGGGGCGGTTGGTGACGCCGCCGTCGAACGGGATGCCGACCAGGGCGATGTCAAGCGCTGCGGGGTCTTCCTCATAGGGCGCGCGCATGAAGGTCGGGAGCCCGGTATAGCGGGGCCGCACCATGGGATCGGCGAACTCCGGATACTTGTAGCTTCTCTCGTCGGCCATCTCTGTCTGTTTGTCCCTTTTGAGCCTGTCCCTGCCGGGGCGGTCGCCGCCGCGACGCCGATCACGGCTGGCAGCTTACTCTCTGGCGCGCTCGGCAGGCAAAGGCGGTGTGCGGGTTTTCGGCCTCCCGGGCGTCACGACGAGCCGCGCCGCGGCGCGCTGGGCTTATCGCCTAGGCGGATACGGAATCTCCCCGGGTTCAATACTTATGCCTTTTGGGCTAATAACGGGGCAACGAATTTGCTGCACACCATGCTCTGGCGAAAGTCGAAGCTTCGCCACGCCCTCCGCTCAGGAAGATGCGCGGGCAAACCTGGCCACGGCTGTGACAAATTTAGGCCCCGTATCGCCCCAGGGATCTTTCAGCCGCGGTAGCAATCCTTGGTTGCTGTACTTCGGTCGGCACACCATACTTGGATTAACCCACCCCTGACCATGAACGAGGAGCTCAGGCCTTCAATGGCGGCACGTATCGCCTGCAGGCCTTGAGGTTTTGGCCGCACTTCGCGGCGGCGCGCCGGTCTCCGACGGGCGCCTTTCGAAGCCTCGAGTCCGCTGTCGGCGACGCCTCGGGCCGGTAATAGGTCAGACGGGAGTCAGGCATGCAAGCTGTGATCCAACTTCGGTCGGACGTCGCCGCGCTGCTGTACGGGGGATCGGTGGAATGCGCCGATCGCGAAGAGCTGAGGAAGATCAAGCAGGACCTGGAAGAGGCCCTCAGCCGCTGGGGCCTGACCTTGAGCCCCGCGCACCCGGCCCGCCAGGACGCCGAGCTGAAGCGCTATTTCCTGCTGACCGGGCCGGCCGAACAGAGAGCCGAGGATGTGCTCCTGTCGCTGCGCCGCCTGGAAGCGGTGACCGCCGCCTATTCGAATCCGCAGCCGCAGACGGTGGGCGCCTGCGGCTGATCGCGGCGCCGCGCCCCGCGCCGATCAGGACGCGCCGTCCAGGGCCTGGCGCATGGCGTGGCCGATCAGGTTGGCGCTCTCGACCACGATGACTCCCGCCTTCTCCAGGGCCCGGATCTTGTCCATGGCATCGCCCTGCCCCAGCAGGTCGACGGTCCCGGCATGGCCCATGCGGCGCTCCGGCGGTGCGTTCATCCCGGCGACGTAGGCGACCACCGGCTTTTTCGGGCGGCGGTCCTCCAGGAAGGCAGCGGCGTCCTGCTCCGCACGGCCGCCGATCTCGCCGATCAGGACGATCCCCGCCGTCTTGGGGTCGGCCAGGAAAAGCGCCAGGCAGTCGACGAAGTCCAGGCCGTGGACCGGGTCGCCGCCGATGCCCAGGGAGGTCGACTGGCCCAGGCGGAAGCGGGTGGTCTGGGCCACCGCCTCATAGGCCAGGGTGGCGGAGCGCGAGGCGATGCCGATGCGCCCCGGCTTGTGCGGGCGATCCGGCATGACGCCGATCCGGCAGGCCTCCGGCGTGATGATGCCGTAGGAGTTGGGCCCGATGACCCGGGTCTTGGATCCGGCCAGGGCCTGCTTGACCCGCACCATGTCGAGCACCGGCACGCGCTCGGTAACGCAGACCACCAGAGGGATCTCGGCCTCGATGGCCTCGATCATCGCCGCGGCGGCCTGGGCCGGCGGCACGAAGACCCCGGTGGCGTCCGGCCGGGTCTCCGCCACCGCCTGCGCGACGCTGTCGAAGACCGGCAGGCTCAGGTGCGTGGAGCCGCCCTTGCCGGGCGTGACGCCGCCGACTACCCGGGTGCCCGAGGCGATGGCCCGCTCGGCCATGCGGGTCGCGGTGGCGCCGGTCAGGCCTTGAAAGACGACCCGCGTGTCTTGGTCGACCAGGATGCCCATCACGCGCCTCCCGCCTGGGCCAGCCGCAGCGCTTCGTCGACGGCCTCGCCCAAGTCGTCGAAGACGGCGGCGGGGACGCCCTGGTTGCGCAGGGTCATCTCGCCCAGCTCCTTGGCGGTGCCGGCGCCCCGGAAGACGATCGGCAGCTTCCGCGCCGAGGTCCGATAGGCCTCCGCCACGCCTTCGGCAAGGGTGTCGCAGCGCAGGATGCCACCGCCCATGGCGTTGACCAGGATGACCCGGACCCGCGGCGACCGCAGCAGGATGCCTAGGCCCTCGGCGATCTGGGCGCCGCTGGCCACCGGGCGCACGTCCATGAAGTTGGCCGGTTCGCCGCCGCGCCGCTTGATCATGTCGATGGTCGCCAGGCAGAGCCCGGCACCGGTCACCATCAGGCCGATGTCGCCGTCCAGCCGGACGTAGTTCATCTCGAAGCGATGAGCCTCGCGCTCCTGCGGGTCGCTTTCGTCTTCGTCGCGCAGGGCTTCCAGCTCCGGGTGCCGGAAGAGCGCGTTGTCGTCGAGCACCATCTTGACATCGAGGACCGCCAGCTCCCCGGATTTCGTGACCGCCAGAGGATTAAGCTCGATCAGGCTGGCGTCGAAGGCGAGAAAGGCCTTCCAGACCGCGGCGAAGACCCCGGCCGCCGCTTTGGCGGCTTCGCCGGCGAGCCCGAGCCCTGCGGCCATGGCGGCAAAGTCCGTGTGTTCGGGGTCCATCCCGGCATCGGAGGAAAGGCGGACCAGGCCCTCCGCAGCGGCCAGGCCGGCCTCGACGTCCTCCCCGCCGGTCGGGCTGGCGATCAGGGTCAGGCAGCCTGCCGCGCGGTCGACCAGGGCGGCCAGGTAGATTTCCCGCTCGATCTCGACGGCCTTCTCGACGTAAACCGACGTGACCAGCAGCCCTTCGCGGCCGGTCTGACCGGTGACCAGCGGTCGGCCCAGGAGCTCGCGCGCGGCCTCGGCCACCGTCTCGCGCGATTCGGCGAAGCGGACGCCGCCGGCCTGCTTCCGCCGGCCGGCGTGGATCTGGGCCTTGACCGCCCAGCTCCGGCCGCCCAGGACCTGGGCCAGGGCCGAGGCCTCCTCGGGCGTCGTCGCCACGCCGCCCTGCGGGCTCGGCAGGCCGTAGTCGCGCAGCAGGCTCTTGGCTTGGTGTTCGTGGAGGTTCATGGCCGTCCTCCCGGCTTGCGTTCCGAAGCGCGCCATCCCCGGCCCGAACACGGAAGTTCGCACTCGGCGGCCCCTTCGTCGCACTCTGGTATGTGGTATACCACGATTTCGGCGCCAAAGCAACCTCTTCGAACCCTCGGCCTCGGCCCGCCGGTGTTCGGGTCGGAACAGGACTTCGCCCGTGGTTCAGCCCGCCTTCCGAAGGCGCCGCGCGAGCGTCTTGAACAGCGGCAGGAAGATCAGGATCAGGGCGATGATCGTGATCGGCCCGGCGATCGGGCGGTTGATGAAGATCATGGGGTCGCCGTTGGAGATCAGCAGGGACTGCCGCAGCGCGGGCTCCGCGATCGGCCCCAGCACGATCGCCAGCACCGCCGGCGCCAAGGGATAGTCGAGCTTGCGCAGCAGGTAGCCGCCGGCACCGAAGATCAGCATCAGCCAGACGTCGTGCATCTTCTGGGTCGGCGCGTAGCCGCCGACTAGGCTGAGCACGAAGATGATCGGTGCCAGGATGGTGAAGGGCATCTTCAGCATCCAGAGAAAGGCCGGAATGAAGACGATGTTGATCAGCACCGCGAAGAGGTTGGCGGCGTAGAGGCTGGCGATCAGGCCCCAGACGAACTCGGTCTGGTCGACGAAGAGAAGGGGGCCGGGGACCAATCCCCAGATCACCATGCCGCCCAAAAGGATCGCCGTGGTCGGCGAGCCCGGAATCCCCAGGGTCAGCATCGGCAGCATGGCGCCGGTCGAGGCGGCGTTGTTGGCGGCCTCCGGCGCGACCACGCCCGAGACCTCGCCCTTGCCGTAGTTCTCCGGCGTCTTGGAGATCATCTTGGCGACGCCGTAGGACATCAGGGAGCCCGGCGTGGCGCCCGCTGCGGGCAAGATGCCGACGAAGAATCCGAGAAGGGAACTGGACATGGCGACCTTCCAGGTGCCCAGCAGTTCCTTCAGGTTGTTGAGGATGCGATCGACCGTGATCACCGCCTTCGACATCATGGAATCGCCTTCGGTCTTCTCGATGGTCCAAAGCATCTCGCCGATGCCGTAGATGCCGATCGCCAGGACCAGGAAGTTGATTCCGCTCATGAAGCCGATGATGTCGAAGAAGATCAGCCGCGGCTCGCCGCTCATGATGTCGAGGCCGACCGCGCTGAAGACCAGCCCGATGCAGATCGAGAAGATGGTCTTGGGGATGTCGTCGCTGCCCAGGCCGACGAAGGTGGCGAAGGCCAGGAGCATCAGGGCGAAGATCTCCGGATCGCCGAAGTCGAGGGCGATGCTGGCCAAGGCGGGGGCGAAGCCGGTGAAGAGTACGATCGAGATCGTGCCGCCGAAGAAGGAGGCGAGGGCGGCCGCGACCAGAGCCTTGTCGGCCTCGCCTCTCAACGCCAAGGGACGGCCATCGAAGGTCGTCGCGACCGCCGTCGAAGCGCCGGGAATGCCGAGCATGATCGAGCTGATGGCGCCGCCGTACATGGCGCCGTAGTAGATGGCCGCCAGGAAGATCATCGCCGAGGTCGGGGGGACCAGGAAGGTCATCGGCAGCAGGATCGCCACGCCGTTGACGGACCCGAGGCCCGGCATGGCCCCGATGAAGAGCCCGACCACAACGCCCAGGATGACGAGCCCCATGTTCAGGGGATCGAAGGCGATGAGGAAGCCGTCCGTCAGGTGCTGCAAGATTTCCATGCGTCTCTTCCCGGACCTTTGAGCGATCCTCTCCTCTTGACGCAGCGTCCCAAGGCCTGCGCCGCCTCGCTACCTGCAGGTGCCCGACCCTATAAGAAGATGTCGTAGAGCGGCAGAAACAGGGGCTCGAGATAGCCCTTGGGCAGAACGATCCTCATCGCGACGTCGAAGAAGAAGAAGGTGACGATCGGCGCGGAGACCGAGATCAGCATCGTCGTCGGCCAGGCATGCCGGCCGAGGAAGCGGATGTAGTAGATCAGGAACACCAGGATCGCGCCGTACATCCCGACGAAATGAACCAGGGCGATCATGACGGTGACGCCGCCGCCCACTAGAAGGAATTTCTTCTTGGCGGCCGAGTCCATGTATTGCTGGTCCGACACAGACTGCGGGCTTTTGCGCCGGAACCAGTTGATGGCGATCCAAAGGCAGCACAGCAGCATGACTGCGGCCAGCCAGAAGGAGAAGGCGCCGCCCCCCGGGCCCTCGTCTTCGATCCAGCCGATGGGGAGCTCTGCGCTCTTGACCATCAGATAGATCGAAAAGAGCGCCATCAGCGCTGCGGTGATGATCTCCGCCCTACGCATGATGGCGCCCTTTCGAGTCTCGACGTGTCGTGCCGTCCACGTTGGAGGTTACAGGGCCCCCATCTTGGCCAGCATCTGCTTGTGGATCTCGCGCTCCTTCAGCCAGTAGTCCTTGAGCGCCGCGCCGGTCAGGAACTCACCCTGAAGGCTCTTCTTCTTCCGATAGTCCTGCCACTCGGAGGACTCGAAGACCTTCTGGAAAAGCGCCTGGTAGTAGGCGGCCGCCTCGTCGCTCATGCCCGGGGCACCGACGACGCTGCGCTGCATGAAGTAGACGAACTCGTTACCCAGCTCGCCAAAGGTCGGCGCGTCGGGAAACATCTCCAACCGCTTTGGCGTGAAGGCGGCCAGGGGCACCGTCGTGCCGGCGGCATAGAAGCCTTCCTGCTCGGAGGGGTTGTTGACCGTGGAGTTGGCGTGCTTGCCGGCCAGCTGCTTGGCCACCTTGCCGCCGCCCTTGTAGGGCACGTACTTCATCTTCAGGCCATAGGCCGCATTGAGGAAATCGGTCAGCAGCTGGTCTTCCTGCAACTTGCCGGTGCCGGCCATGATCCAGCCGTCGCCGGCCGCCTTGGCCGCCTTGACGAAGTCATCGACGTTCTTGATGCCGGAGTCCTTGTGGACCCAAAGGAGGAAAGTGTCCTCGGCCATGCGCGCGACCGGCGTGAAGGCCTCGATGTCGACCTCCAGCTTCGGCTGCCGCAGTGGCGTGGTGTAGAAACTGTTGAGGGTCACCATGATGGTGTGATTGGGATCCGACTTGGCCTTGTCCTTGAGGTAGACCAAGGCCTCGGCGCCCGAGCCGCCAGGCTTGTTGATCGGCGTGAGCGGCTTGGCGGCCCAGCCGTTCTTCTCGATGACCGTCTGCATCAGCCGCGCCATCTTGTCGGCACCGCCGCCCTTGCCGGCCATGATCACGAACTCTACGGGCTTCTTGGGCTCCCAGGCGGCGGTCGCCGCGCCGGGCAGCGTAAAGGACGCAACCGAGCCAAGAGCAACGGCAGCAGCCAGCCCCAGAAGGTGTCTTCTCGTCTTCGCCATGATTTGTCCTCCCAGACATCTTGCGCGTTCGTCGGTGCAGGCTTTCGCAACCGAGGAACGAGGTCGAGTATAGCGCCTCCTGCAGCTTTCAAAAGCGAGGATCGTCCTCTCGATTGCCCTCACCCGCACTCGGTCTCTTTTTGGCGTATGGTATACCAGCGTCTGATTGTAACAGATCGGCAGTGCAGTTCAATGGCCTTGCCCGCAGAAATCCTCCGGTTCCGACAGAGCTTGCGCTCCGCTCGGCGAGCCCGGCCGAAGAGGGCTGGGTTTCGAGGCCGAAGGGCCCGCCCGAAAAAACATTCGAGCTAAATCCAAGAATTGCCACCGGCTGCCATCGTGATCCTGTTTCCGAAACCCTCCGGCTCAGTGGCAGAGCAGGACCGGGAGGTCGGATTCGTCAATTACATGTTGGGTCACCCCGCCCATGATCAGCTCCCGGCGCCGGCTCTGCCCGTAAGCACCCATGAGCAGCAGGTCCGCGCCGGCCTCCCTGGTTGCCAGAAGCAGGGCCTGGCCGACCTCGCTGCCGCGGGCGGTCTGGCTGCGGACCTCGGCGACGATCCCGTGGTCGGACAGGTAGTCCCTGACCGCCGCCGGGGCCAGGGCCTCCTTGGTGCCCGTGGACACCGCAAGGAGCGTGACCTTGTCCGCCGCGGCCAGGACCGGCAGGGTGGCGGCGATGGCGCGGGCCGCCTCGGTGCTGCCGTTCCAGGCGACTGCGACGTGCGCGCCGAGCGGACCGGCGAGCGGCTTCGGAGGACAGAGCAGCACCGGGCGTCCGGACTCCAGCAAGGCGGCCTCCAGCGTGTTCAGGCCGAGGTTGCGGCTGTGGTCTGGCTGGGCGACGACGACGACGTCTGCGAGGCGGCCGAGCACCCCGACGATCGCGGCCTGTTTGCCGGTTTCCTCGCGCCAGGACACCGACATGCGGTCCCTCGGCCAGGGCCGCGCCGTGACGACCGTGAGCTGGTGGCGCCGGCAGTAGTCCTCGAAGAGCGTCTTGACGCGCTGCTCCTCCTCGTTGGCGAGGCTGCCGGCGGAGGCCGTGATCTCCTGCTTTAGGGCGGCCGGAACGAAGACTCCGAAGGGTAGGAGGTCCTCGGGGTTCGGACGGCAGTGGACGATGTCCAGGTGGGCGTCGAAGCGCCGTCCAAGCGCCAGGGCATGGTTCAGCACCCCTTCGCCGAGGCCGTCGCCGCGCACCGGAACCAGGATCGTGTGTAGCGTCATCTCGGCCTCCCCAGACCGTGGCCCGGCCAAGCGCTGGGCCTGGTTATTCTTCTCCTCCCGACGGGGCCGAAGACCTTGCTTCGGCCGGGTCTAAAAGAGCCCCTCGATCTCACCCGCCTCGTTAAGGTGGATCGCCTCCGCCGCCGGCACCCGCGGCAGGCCCGGCATGGTCATGATGTCGCCGGTGATGGCGACGACGAACTCGGCGCCGGCCGACAGCCTGACCTCCCGTACGTTGACCTCGTGGCCCTCGGGCGCGCCCTTCAGGTTCGGATCGGTCGAGAAGCTGTACTGGGTCTTGGCCATGCAGACCGGAAAGTGGCCGTAACCGGCCTTCTCCCAGTCCGCGAGCTGGTTCCTGACCTTGCCGTCGGCGTTCACTGCCACGGCCCCGTAGAGCTTGGTCGCTACGGCCTCGATCTTCTCGAAGAGCGGCAGGTCGTCGGGGTAGAGCGGCTGGAAGTCCGCCTGGCCCGATTCCGCGAGCTCGACCACGTGCCGGGCCAGGGCCTCGGTGCCGGCCGAGCCGTCGGCCCAGTGCGAGGCCAGGATCGCATTGGCACCGAAGGAGCCGGCGGTCTCGCGCACGGCTTCCAGCTCGGCCTCGGTGTCGGAGATGAACTGGTTGATCGCGACCACCGCCGGCACGCCGAAGGAGGTGACGTTCCGGATGTGCCGGGCCAGGTTCTCGCAGCCGGCCTTGACCGCCGCGACGTTCTCCTTGCCCAGGTCCGTCTTGCCGACGCCGCCGTGCATCTTCAGCGCCCGCACGGTGGCGACGATGACCGCGGCCGCCGGCTTGAGCCCGGCCTTGCGGCACTTGATGTCGAAGAACTTCTCGGCCCCCAGGTCGGCGCCGAAGCCGGCCTCGGTCACCACGTAGTCGGCCAGCTTGAGCGCCGCCTTGGTCGCGGTCACCGAGTTGCAGCCGTGGGCGATGTTGGCGAAGGGCCCGCCGTGCACGAAGGCGGGGTTGTTTTCCAGGGTCTGCACCAGGTTCGGCATCAGGGCGTCCTTCAGCAGGACCGCCATGGGGCCGGGCGCCTTGAGCGCCGAGGCGCGGATCGGCTGCCGCTCGCGGGTGTAGCCGACGACGATGTTGCCGATGCGCTGGGTCAGGTCGTCCAGGTCGTTGGCCAGGCAGAAGATCGCCATGATCTCGGAGGCCACGGTGATGTCGTAGCCGTCCTCGCGCGGGAAGCCGTTGGCGACGCCGCCCAGGTTGCAGACGATGGACCTGAGCGCGCGGTCGTTCATGTCGACCACCCGGCGCCAGGCGACGCGGCGGGAATCGAAGCCCAGGGCGTTGCCCCAGTAGATGTGGTTGTCGATCATCGCCGACAGCAGGTTGTGTGCCGTCGAGATGGCGTGGAAGTCGCCGGTGAAATGGAGGTTGATGTCCTCCATCGGCACGACCTGGGCGTAGCCGCCGCCCGCCGCGCCGCCCTTCATGCCGAAGCAGGGGCCGAGCGAGGGCTCCCGGATGCAGATCGCCGCCTTCTTGCCGATCTTGTTAAGGCCGTCGCCGAGGCCCACCGTGGTCGTGGTCTTGCCTTCGCCGGCCGGGGTCGGGGTGATCGCCGTGACCAGGATCAGCCTGCCGTCCTCGCGGCCCTGCAGCGACTTGATAAAGTCGTAGGAAACCTTGGCCTTGTGCGGACCGTACTGCAGCAGGTGCTCGGCGGGGATGTCGATCTTGGCGCCGACCTCGGCAACCGGCTGCATCGACGCTTCGCGGGCGATCTCGATGTCGCTCTTTGGCATGGCCTTCCCCTCGTCCTTTTCTGTCTGCGGCGGGTATGCAGGCGATGCCGATTTCCGCCGTTCCTGATGGTTCGGCGCCCCTCAGCCGCCAAAGCGGCTTCCGACCTCGACGCCGGCCGCAGCCGCGAACTCGCTGGCCGCGATCTTGCCAGCACCCGCCGGCCGCACTTTCTTGACCAGAATGGCGCCCTCGGCTGCGGCCACGGCGACACCTTCCTCGGAGACCGCGACAACGTCACCGGGGCTGCCCGAGGCCGCGACCTTGGCGGAGTCGAAGATCTTGACCTCCTGGCCGTTCAAGGTGGTCCAGGCGCCGGGCTGGGGATTGGTGCCGCGGATCAGGTTGTAGACCTCGTCGACCGGCTTGGACCAGTCGATCTCGGCGTCGGCCTTGCGGCACCAGCTCTCGTAGGTCGCCTTGCCGTGGTCCTGCACCCTGCGCGGCGCCTTGCCATCGCGCACCAGGTCCAGGGACTCCAGCATGGCCGCGACGCCCATCGGGAAGAGATGATTGAAGTAGAGGCTGCCCAGGGTGTCGTCGGGGCCGATCTCGACCTCTTTCTGCAGCAGCACCGGGCCTTCGTCCAAGCCCTCGTCCGGCCAGAAGATGGTCAGGCCGGTCTTGGTCTCTCCCATGATGATCGGCCAGTTGATCGAGCTCGGGCCGCGGTGCAGGGGCAGCAGGGAGGGGTGATACTGGAAGGTCCCCAGGCGCGGGATGTCGAGCACGTTCTGCGGCACGAAGAGGGTCACGTAGGCCATGATGCAGACGTCGGCGTCGAAGCCCTGCATCAGCTCCGCCGCCTCCTCGGTCTTCCAGGACGCGGGCTGGTGCAGGGGCAGGCCCTTCTCCAGCGCGAAGGTCTTCAAGGGATCCTCCGGCCGGCCTTCCTTGTCCGGCGCGCAGAACACGCCGACCACGTTCTCCCCGCGCTCGATCAGGGCTTCGAGGACGGCCTTGCCGAAGGCTTGTTGGCCGTGGACGACGATGCGCATGGTGCTTCCTTCCCCTGTCGGATCTCTGGCTCTTGGCGGTTTGCCTCGTCACTCGGCCGCTTGCGCCGTAGGTGCGCCGATGGCACCCGATTCACGGATGCTCTCGACCTCTTCGTCGCTGTAGCCGAGGACTTCGCTCAGGATCTCCTCGGTATGCTCGCCGAGCAGGGGCGAGCGGACCACCTCGGCCGGCGAGTCGGAGAGCTTGATCGGGTTGCCGACGGTCAGATACTTGCCGCGGGTCGGGTGGTCGACCTCGACGATGGTCCCGGTCGCGCGCAGGCTCGGCTCCTCGGCCAGCTCCTTCATCGACAGGATCGGCCCGCAAGGGATGTTCAGCGGGTTGCAGGCCTCCATGACCTCGAACTTGGTCTTGGTCTTGGTCCACTCCTCGATGGTGTCGAAGATCTGCGGAATCTTGTCGAGCCGGGCCTCGGGCTTGGCGTAGTCCGGGTCGTCCTTCCACTCGGGCTTGCCGATCAGATCGCAGATGTTGCCCCAGACCGCGGCCTGGGTGATGAAGTAGACATAGGCGTTGGGGTCGCTCTCCCAGCCCTTGCACTTGACGATCCAGCCCGGCTGGCCGCCGCCGGAATCGTTGCCGGCCCGCGGCGTGGCGTCTCCGAAGGGGATCCCCTGGCCATACTGGCTGTACTCCTTCAGCGGCCCGTGCTGCAGGCGTTGCTGGTCGCGCAGCTTCACCCGACAGAGGTTGAGGACGCCGTCCTGCATGGCCGCCAGGACCTTCTGGCCGCGGCCCGACTTCTCGCGCTGGAAGAGGGCGGTGACGATGCCGAGGGCCAGGTGCAGACCGGTGCCGGAGTCGCCGATCTGGGCGCCGCTGACCGTGGGCGGACCGTCGAGGAAGCCGGTGGTCGAGGCGCCGCCGCCGGTGCACTGGGCGACGTTCTCGTAGACCTTGCAGTCCTCGTAGGGCCCTGGCCCGAAGCCCTTGACCGAGGCGTAGATCATCCGCGGGTTCAGTTCCTGGATCCGCTCCCACCCGAAGCCCATGCGATCGAGCGCGCCAGGGGCGAAGTTCTCGACAAGGACGTCGCAGGACTTGACCAAGCGCTCCAGGACCTCCTTGCCTGTTACGTTCTTGGTGTTGAGCGTGAGCGAACGCTTGTTGTGGTTCAGCATCGTGAAGTAGAGGCTGTCGACATCCGGGATGTCGCGGAGCTGACCGCGGGTTGCGTCGCCGACGCCGGGGCGCTCCACCTTGATCACGTCGGCGCCGAACCACGCCAGCAGCTGCGTGCAGGTCGGCCCGGACTGGACGTGCGTGAAATCCAGGATACGAACACCTTCAAGAGCTTTCATCGCATGCTCCTGTGATTGACTGGGTTGACCCGGCGGAGCCGGCCTACTTCTTGGACACCACGCTCTGGGGGTTGAGATTGCCGATGCGGCCGCTTTCGGTGCCGGCGTTCTCGTCGATGACGGCGTTGACCAGCGAGGGCTTCCCGGAGTCCATGGCCTCGTTCACGGCACGGCGCAGCTCGTCCGGAGAGGTGGCGTAGTAGCCCTTGCCGCCGAAGGCCTCTATCATCTTGTCGTAGCGGGCGTCCTTGACGAAGACCGTGGTCGCGACATCCGGGCCGCCGGCGGGATTGACGTCCGAGCCGCGGTAGATGCCGCCGTTGTTGAAGACCACCACGCAGATCGGCAGGTCGTAGCGGCAGATGGTCTCGACCTCCATGCCGGAGAAGCCAAAGGCGCTATCGCCCTCGACCGCCAGCACGGGGTGCCCGGTCTCCACGGCGGCGGCGATGGCCTGTCCCATACCGATGCCCATGACGCCCCAGGTGCCGACGTCCAGGCGCTTCCTCGGCTTGTGCATGTCTATGATGCTGCGGGCGAAGTCGAGGGTGTTGGCGCCCTCGTTGACCAGGATCGCGTCGGGGCGCTCGGCGATGACGCCGCGCAGGACGCCCAACGCGCCGTGAAAGTCCATCGGCACGTTGTTGTTCTGCAGCTTCGGCGCCATGCGCTCGATGTTGGCCTGCTTCTTAGCCTCGACGGCGCCGGTCCAATCGGCCGGCGGCGGGGCCCAGCCCGCCTCCATGCCCTCGAGCAGGGCGGAGACGCAGGAGCCGACGTCGCCGACCAGGGGCGCGGCGATCTCGACGTTGCTGTCCATCTCCTTTGGCTCGATGTCGATCTGGACGAAGCGCTTGGGCTGGCCGCCCCAGGTCTTGCCCTTGCCGTGCGAAAGCAGCCAGTTGAGCCGGGTGCCGATCATCAGGACGACGTCGGACTCCTTCAGCACCAGGGAGCGCGCCGGCCCTGCCGACTGCGGGTGCGTGTCGGGCAGAAGGCCCTTGGCCATGCTCATCGGCAGGAAGGGAAAGCCGCTCTTCTCCACGAGCGCGCGAATCTCCGCGTCGGCCTGGGCATAGGCGGCGCCCTTGCCGAGGATGATGAGCGGCCGCTCGGCGCGCTTCAGGACCTCGAGCGCGCGCTGGACCGCGTCCGGCGCCGGCAGCTGCCGCGGCGCCGGGTCGTTCACCTTGACCAGGGATTGGCGTCCGGCCTCGGCGTCCATGACCTGGCCAAGCAGATTGGCGGGGAGGTCGAGATAGACGCCCCCCGGCCGGCCGGACAGGGCGGAGCGAATGGCCCGCGCGATGCCGATGCCGATGTCCTGGGCGTGGAGGACGCGGTAGGCCGCCTTGCAGAGGGGCTTGGCGATGGCCAGCTGGTCCATCTCCTCGTAGTCGCCCTGTTGCAGGTCGACGATCTCGCGCTCGGAGGAGCCGCTGATCAGGATCATCGGATAGCAGTTGGTGGTGGCATGGGCGAGCGCGGTCAGACCGTTGAGAAATCCGGGCGCCGACACGGTCATGCAGACGCCGGGCTTCTTCGTCAGGAAGCCGGCGATGGCGGCCGCATAGCCGGCGTGCTGTTCATGCCGGAAGGACAAGACACGCATGCCGGCGGCCTGCATGTAGCGGCCCAGATCGGTGATCGGGATTCCGGGCACATTGTAGATCGTTTTGATGTCGTTGAGCTGGAGCGCATCGATGACGAGGTGGAACCCGTCCGTCAGCGAGCCCGGTTCGGCGGCTTCCTTGGTCTCGGCCTCAACGCTTTGTGCGATTGCCGACATTTCAATCTTCTCCCCAATACCCTGGCGGCAGCACATCGGCTGGCCGTCTTGTTGTCTGCCGTGGCCCCGAGACGGAGCGCCGCGCGTTGCGGCGACCCCCGGCACGACTCAGTCCAGATAGTCCACGTTCTCTTCGATGTGCTTCGCGAGGTTCATGGTGTGCTCGCGGACCAGCCGTTCGGCCAGCTCCGCGTCGCGGGCTTCCAGCGCCTCGATGATGTGCATGTGATCGATGATCGAGCGCTTGGCGCGGTCCTTTTCGCCGATGGTCCGGGCCCGGATGCCCTTCATGTGCAGGAACAGGCCTTCGGCCGTCTCCTTGAGCAGCGCGCAGCCGCTCATCTCGAGGATCGCCTGGTGGAAGTCGATGTTGCGGTCGGAGTACTCGTCCATCCGGGCCTGGATCTGACCGTTCTCGAAGGTGGCGAAGAGCTTGCGCAGCGAGGCGATCCTTTCGTCCGACGCGGTCTCGGTAATCAGCCGTGCGGCCATGCTTTCCAGCGCCGCCCAGACCGTGATCATCTCGAGGATCTCTTTCTTGGTCTTGCGCACGATGAAGACCCCGCGCCGGGGGATCACGGTGACCAGGCCCTCCTGCTCGAGCCGGGCGAGCGCCTCGCGGATCGGCGTCCGGCTGATGCCGAGCTGCTCGGATAGCTGGCGCTCGTCCAGCTTGAGCTGGGCATCGTCGGCATAGATGTTCATCGAGGTGATGCCCTCCTTGAGCACGTCATAGATGTGCTCCTTCAGGCTGAATCGGGCCTCGATGGGTTGAACCACAAGCTGTCGCGGCATCATGCTGCTATCACCCTAGGACCGAGGTATCCAGGGCATCCTGCCCGGACCCGCCATTCGCTCGATTGCTGTGGTATACCATAGCCCAAGTACCACAGCACGGCAACCGTATTCGCCGCCGCGGCGCGGACCCGCGGCTTGCCAGATCGTGCCGCCTTCGTCCAAGCTGGCCTGCCATGGCAGCGCAGAAGACATCGCCGCAGGGCCTCGCAGCGGCCGATCTGGACCGTCTGGCGGCGGAAGCCCGGGCGGCCCTCTCGAAGGGCCGCTGGACCAAGGCCGAGACGGCCTTGCGGGACCTGATCGCGAGGCTGCCGGCGCCCCAGGCCTCGCTGCTCTACAACCTCGGCCTGGTGCTGAAACGCCAGGGCCGGCTGGAAGAGGCCCTGGCCGCCCTCGACGAGGCCTTGGCGCTGGACCCAGGGCATGCCAAGGCCCGTTTCGAGCGGGCCGCCGCCCTTGTGGACCTGGAGGACTTCGCCGCCGCCTACGGCGGCTTCGCGACCTACCTCGAGGCCGCGCCGGAAGACCCGGACGCCCTGCTCAACGCCGCGCGCTTGGCGTTGAGGCTCGGAAGGGGCAAGGCCGCTTCGGTTCACGCCGAAGCCCTGGAACGGCAGAGCCCGGAGGATCCCGCGACGCTCTTGCTGCTGGCCGAGGTCGCCGCCGAGCGCGGCGAACAGGAGACCGCTGCACGGCATTTTGGGAGAGTCCTGCATAAGGGTTCGCCTGAGCTGCGTGCCGCGGCCTTGGCTGCCATGACCCAGCGTCCGAAAGGCCGGATCCCACTCGCCCTCGACCGGCTCATGTATCCGGGAGATCAGTCGGCCCGGTAGCGCTTGCGATAGGCGCCGGGATCGGCCTTCAGGGCCTCCTGCACCTCCAGGTGCTGCGCCAGCTCGGCCTCGTCGAAGCTTGCGAAGTCGAGCTCCAGCGCTTCGCGCGGCACCGGGAAGGCCTGGGCGACCGGGGTGCCCTTGGGCAGGCGCCCCTCGAAACCGGGGTCGGTCCAAAGCGCCGGGAAGTGCACGAAGCCGCCGGCGAAGTGGTCGCAGTCGACCCGGCCGGTCAGGGTCCGGAAGGGCAGGTCCTCGCGGTTGAACGGATGGGTGAAGAGCATGGCCCAGCCCTCGGGCAGGGTGACCGACCAGAAGTTGGTGAACTTGACCACGAAGTGCCCGGGGTCGCCGAAGGGCGCGCCGGCGAGCTGCTCGGGCAAGTGAACCCCCAGGGGCGAGCGGCTGAGGCGGCTGTGCTCCAGCAGCGGCAGCTCGCTGTCCCAGGCGAAGACGCCGTCCGCGATGCGCAGCTCGGCGGCCAGCGGCATCAGCACGCCGTGGCGCAGGGCGTCGAGGAAAGGCGGGCACTGCTTGACGCTGCGGACCTTGGCGCCGAGCAGAGCGCTCTCGGCTTCGGCCGGCATCCGCTTCAGCCAGTCCGGCAGCCCCTCCGCGGCCGGCTTCGGCCGCGGCAGGTGGGGCTCAAGCTCGGGCAGGCAGCGGAACCGGAGTCTCATCACCCTCTAAACCACGGCGCTTGGCCGCAAGCCGGGCCTGGCGGTCCATCGCCCGCAGCTCGAGCTCGATCGCCAGGGTACGCTTGCGCTCCCGCTCGCGATAGTAGGCATAGAGCGTGGCGGCGACCACCGTCAGGACCACGAAGATCACCCCGATCACGTTGATCACCGGCGACAGGCCGAAACGGAAGCGCGAGCCGATCTCGGTCACCAGGGTCCAGTCGCCGCCGATGGCGAAGACCGTGGTGTTGTAGTTCTCGATCGATTGCAGAAAGGCGATCACCGCGGCGGTCGCGATGGTCGGATAGAGGAAGGGCAGGGTGATCCGCCGGAACACGAGCAGGTTCGACCCGCCCAGGTCCAGGGCGGCCTCCTCCAGGACCCGGTCCTGGCGCTGCAGGCGCGCCATGAACAGCAGCATGGAATAGGAGGCGATGAAGGAGGACTGGGCCAGCACGGTCAGTAAGAGGCCGCCCGGGACGTCGAAGTTGCGCCAGAAGATCAGGGTCGAGATGCCCAGGATGATTCCCGGGGTCAGGATCGGCGAGACCAGGGCGGCGTAGAGCAGCCCGGTCCAGCGCGACTGCAGCCGGGTCAGGATGAAGGCCCCGGCCAGGCCCAGGGGCAGGGAGATGACGATCACGCCCAGCGCCACCACGACGGTGTTCTGCAGGCCGATCAGGATCCGGTCGTCCTCGGCCAGGGCGCCGAACCACTTGAGGGTCCAGCCTCGCCACTGGGTCACCGAGGGATAGTCGTAGGCGTTGAAGGCGGCCAGGGACATCACGATCAGCGGCGCGAACATGTAGAGGAAGAAGACCGCGAGGTAGCCGTTCAGGATCGCCTGGGCGACCCGGCTCTCGCTGCTCTCTGCGCTCATGTTGCAGCTCCCAAGCGGCCCGGTGTGAATTGGTCCGGAATCACTTGGCGATGTCCCGGATCCCCACCTTGAAGATCGCCATCATCAGGAAGATGAAGATGATGCAGGCGATCAGCAGGGTGAAGGAGTAGGCGGCGCCGACGTTCCAGTTGAAGCTCTCGAAGAACTGCCGATAGATCAGCTGCGAGAACCAGTCGCCCGACTTGCCCCGGGTCATGATCTGCGGCACCGCGTAGGAGCCGGCGGAGAGCATGAAGGTCATGATGCAGCCGACCGCGATGCCCGGCTTGGCGTGGGGAATCACCACCCGCCGGTGGGTCAGCCAGATCGAGCCGCCGAGGTCCTTGGCCGCCTCGATCTGGTTGCGGTCCAGGGTCTCCAGGGTGTTGTAGATCGGGAAGACCATGAACAGGATGTAGGCGTAGATCATGGCCACGAAGACCGAGCCCGAGTACTCCAGGAAGGGCACCCAGCTCTTGGCCTCGAAGGAGACGAAGCCGAGCCAGGCGAGGAAGGAGTTGATGACCCCCTGGTAGTCCAGGATCATCAGCCAGGCGTAGACCCGCAGCAGCTCGTTGATGGCGTAGGGGATGGTCAACCCCAGCAGCAGCAGCGCCGCCTTGCCCGGTGTCGAGAGATGCGCCACCGCGTAGGCGATGGGGTAGCAGACCACCAGCGCCAGCAGGGTCACCAGGGCCGCATAGGCGATGGTCTTGACGAAGATGTTGAAGTGCAGCCCCGACATCTTGGTGTAGTTCTGCAGGCCGTAGACCTTGGGCGGGTCCTGCTCCTGCGCCTCGAGCTCGACGATCTCGGCCTCCAGACGGCCGATGGTCGCCTCCAGCTCGGCCCTCTTCTCCGGGGCCAGGTCGTTGGCGAGGTCGAACTTGGCGGTCTCCAGCTCGGTGTAGGCGCGGTCGATGCGCAGGGAGATCTCGTTGCCGCGTTCCTTCGACCAGAGCGACTGCTCCAGCATCATGGCCTGCGGCACGATGACCAGGACCGCGAGCCAGACGACGGTCAGGCCGACGAAGAGGCCGGTCAGGCCGCGACCGTAGCTGCGCAGCAGGTCATTCATCGGCCAGGTCTCCGGCCCGCAGGACCAGCGCGTCCTCGGCGCGGAAGCCGACCTTCTGGCGCCCGGCGAACTGGGCCGGCATCTCGGCGGAGTTGGTCACGTGCATGGTCAGCGGCAGGCCCTGGGCGTTGAGGAACATGTTGACGAAGGGCCCTTCCAGCTCGCGGCCCTCGACCTCGGCCTCGAGCTGGTTGCCGAGCCTGCCCTCGCGCTCCTGGCGGACCAGGCCGAGGCGCTCCGGCCGGACGAAGATCATCGCGCTGTCGCCGACGCCGAGACCGTCGCCGTTGAGACCTAGGAAGCGGCCCAGCGGGGTCTCGACCTGGGCCATGCCGTCGTCGAGCCCCGCGACCTTGCCGCGGAAGACGTTCTGCTGGCCGACGAAGGTGGCGACAAAGGGCGTCCTGGGGTTTAGGTAGATCTCGTCGGCGGTCCCGATCTGCTCGACTCGGCCGTGGTTCATCACCGCGACCCGGTCCGACATGGTCAGGGCCTCGCCCTGGTCGTGGGTGATGAAGACGAAGGTGACGCCGGTCTTGCGCTGGATCTCCCGAAGCTCGCTGCGCATGTGCTGGCGCAGCTTGAGGTCGAGCGCCGACAGGGGCTCGTCAAGCAGCAGCACCGAGGGCTCGACCGCCAGAGCCCGGGCGACGGCGACCCGCTGGCGCTGGCCGCCGGACAGCTCGGTCGGCTTCTTGCCGCCCTGCCCGGCGAGGTCGACCAGCGCAAGCAGCTCCTCGGCGCGCTTGCGCCGCGCCGCCTTGTCGACGCCGCGGGCCTCCAGGCCGAAGGCCACGTTCTCCCAGACCGTCATCAGGGGGAAGAGCGCCAGGTTCTGGAAGATCAGGGCGGTCGGACGGTTATTGGGGCCGCGACCGCGCATGTCCGCGCCGCCGATCAGGATCTGGCCCTCGGAGGGCTCGATGAAGCCCGAGATCATCCTGAGGATGGTGGTCTTGCCGCAGCCCGAGGGCCCGAGGATTGAGAAGAACTCCCCGGCTTCGATCTCGAGCTGGCTGCGGTGGACAGCCGTGAAATCGCCGAAGCGCATCACGGTGTCGCGGAGCTCGACGTCTTTCCCGTGCATGATCGCCCTCGTCTCCCGATGCGCCGCCCCGGAACCGAGGCTCAGCGGCCTGAAATCCCCCTGGCGCCGACCGACGGCCGACGGAAAGGGCTGGGGCCGCCGATTCAGGCCCGGTGGCGGGTAGGGCCCGGCAGCGTGACGCCGCCGGGCCGTCCGCTCAGGCGTTGGTGATCTTCTCGACGTATTCCTGGCGTACGGGGGCGAACCAGGGCGTATCCGACTGCCACCACCAGAGGTTGGCCAGGTTGTCCTCGTTGTAGATCTGGTTGAACTGCGCCTTGAACTCCTCGCCGGCGTGGTTCTCGGCGCCCTTGACGCAGGAGTTGTAGCCGGTGTTGGCGGCGAACATGCCCGCCATCTGCGGGTCGAGCATGGCATTGATGAAGGCGTGCGCCTGGTCCAGGTTCTCGGCGCCGACCGGGATGCCCATGGAATCCATCCAGGTGATGCCGCCCTCCTTGGGCATGCGGTACTTGTACTTGGCGTCCTGGCGGTTCAGCAGGATCCCGGTGGTGTCCCAGGTCTGGCCGACCGTGCAGCCGGCGTCGGTGAAGGCCGCGGTCGCCTCGGTCGCGTTGTTCCAGAAGGCGCCGATCTTCTCCTTGTTCTCGATCACGAACTTGGCGCAGGCGTCCCAGACCCGGCGGGCGTCCTCCTCGGTCTTGTAGACGTCGAGCATGCGGTCGGTCTTGATCTGGCCGATCGACTCGAGGTAGAGCCCGACGCCCATGATCACCGATTTTTGGCGGAAGGCGACCTGCTTGTTGAGCCCTTCGGCCCAAAGGGTGCCGTAGGAGACCTCTGCGTCGGAGAGGTCGTGGACCTCGGAGTTGAAGGTAATGGCCTCGGTGCCCCAATCGAAGGGCAGCAGGTAGCGCTTGCCGCGCTTGACCGCGCCGAGCTTGATCGAGTCGCGCAGCATCGAGGGGATGACCTGGTCGACCTTCAGCTTGCTCTCGTCCAGCGGCGCCAGCCAGGAGCCGCCCGGGGCGTTGCTGTCGTCGTAGTTCGAGCGGTTGGTGACCGAGGGGAAGATGACGTCGAAGCCCTTGCCGCCGGCGGCGCGCAGCTTGTTCTCGGCCTCGTCGTTAGAGCCGAAGGTCGAAAGGTTGATCTTGATTCCGCTGTCCTTTTCGAAACGCTCGATCATGTTCTTCTGGACGTAATCGCCCCAGGCGAAGACGTTGACCTGGCCCGAAGACGCGAGCGCGTCTTGGGCCCTGAGCACGAAGGGTGCGGCGATGGCGGCGCCGGTGGCGGCGGCGCCCTTCAAGATGGTGCGACGGGTAACCCGCATGTTGTCCTCCCCGAGAGTTGTTTAGGAACCGCTTGTCTGTCTTGCGCGGATAGACGGCGATAATAACAGCTTGATGAGTCCTTGATGACAGAATTGTTTCATCCCGCTGCCAAGTTGTAGATTTCACTTTATAGTTGTGACGCTGGCCCTGCGCGCGGTGGCAGGGCGCCTGGACTCCCAGATGGGTGTCTAGCCCGCCTCGCGGGCCGCCTTCAACGCGCCGTAGAGTGCCTGGTATTGCGGGTAGATCGCTCGGTAGCGGTCGCTTTGCTTGGGATCCGGCTCGATCGTGCGACTCGTCCTGACCATGGCCTTGGCGCCCTCCTCGATCGAGGCGAAACGGCCCGCACCATAGGCGGCGAGCACGGCGCAGCCCAGGGCCGGCGCGTCGGGTACCTCGGTCAATTCCAACGGGGCGCCAATGGTGTTGGCATGGATCTGCAGCCACAGCGGCGAGTTGGTTGCGCCGCCGGCGACCACGATCCGCTTGGCCGCAAAGGCTTCGCCGAAGTTGTCGACGATCAGCCGCGTGCCCAAGCAGATGCCTTCCAGGATCGCGCGAAAGACGTGGGCGGCGGTGTGCTTCAGGGTGAGCCCGGTGATCGCACCGCGGGACAGCGGGTCGGTGTAGGGCGTCCGGTTGCCCTGGAAGTGGTCCAGGACCCGCAGGCCCTCGGCGCCCGGGGCGATCTCCCGCGCCGCCCGGTTGAGGTCTTCGAAGCTGGTCTCGGCCGCGAAGTGGCGCTTGAACCAGGCGATGACCGAACCGGTCGAGGTCTGTCCCCCCTCGATGATCGGTTTGCCCGGATAGACCGCGTCCATGTAGGTGCCCCAGACCCCGGGCTTGTGCACCGGTTCGCTACAAACGCCGAGCTGAAGGTGCGAGGAGCCGGTGATCAGTGCCATCTCGCCGGGCTCCGTCACGCCTAGGCCGATCATACCGATGAAGGCATCGGCGCCACCCTGCACGACCGGCGTCCCGGGGTTGAGGCCCAGGTGCGCCGCCGCCTCCTGGGTCAGGCCGTCGATCACGTCGCCGGGCCGAATCGCCGGTTGCGGCCATTTCTCCTGCAGCGCCTCCAGCCCGAGGCTGGCGAGCAGCGAAGCCGGCGCACCCTGGTTGTTCTGATAGTGCCAACGCACGGACATGTTGTTCAGCGAGCCGGCCCAGCGCCCAGTCAAGCGCAGGTTGAGATAGTCCTGATACTCGCCGATCCGCGCCGCCCGATCGAAGAGTTCCGGCTGGTTGCGCCGAATCCATAGCGCCTTGGGCAGCATCCACTCGGCGGAGACTGGGCCGGCACCCGCCCCGTTCACCCGCAGCGCGGGATCGCCGCTGGCGGCCACCGCCTCGGCCTCCTTGGCGGCGCGCACGTCCATCCAGATCATCGCCGGTCGCAGCGGCTTGCCCTCGGCGTCGAGCGCAACGACGGAACAGCAGGTCGTGTCGACACAGATCGCCAGCACCTCGGTTGCGCCGATTCCTGCAGCGGACAGTGCGCCGCGCACGGAGGCGCCCAGCGCCCGCCACCAGTCCTCGGGGTTCTGCTCGGCCCACGCCGGTTGTGGAAACCTCGTCTCGTAGGCCGTTGCGTGGGAGGCCTTGGGTCGGCCCTCCAAATCGAAAACGAAGGCCCGCAGGCTCTCCGTGCCACCGTCGACACCGATCACGTAGGCCATATCCCCACTCCTTCTGCTTCTCGGCGCGTCCTTGCCTTCAGGCGCGTCTGGCTTTGTTCCCCTTTCGGCCCCCCTTGGCGGGCGGGTTCCGCCGGATCGGCGCCTCGACGGCCGGGGCGTCGCCCTCTTTCAGCTCGTCGCTCTGCTTGCCGTAGGTCTTGAAGCGGGCCAGCACCCGCTTCATCTCGGCGCCGCTCAGAATCTTCGGCGTCCCGGCCTGGCAGGCGATGAAGTACTGCGCGCAAAGGGTCTCGACCTCGCCGGCCAGCCACAGGGCCTTCTCGAGGCTGGGTCCGAAGCAGATCATGCCGTGGTTGGCCAGCAGGCAGGCCGTACGGTCCTGCAGCGCCTTCAGCATGGTCTTGGACAGGGCCTCGGTGCCGAAGGTGGCGTAGTCCGAGCAGCGCAGGCTCGGGCCTCCGGTCACCCCAATCATGTAGTGGAAGGCCGGCACCTCGATCCGCAACGACGCCAGCGCCGTGGCGTGGATGGAATGTGTGTGGACCACGGCCTGCGCCTCCGGCCGCGCCTTGTAGATGTCGAGGTGCATGCGCCATTCCGACGACGGCAGCCAGTCGCCGCGGTAGCCGCCGTCCAGGTCCATGGCAACGATCTGCTTCGGCCTGGTTTGCTCGTAGGGGATCCCGGAAGGCGTGATCAGAAAGCCCTCGGGCGTGCGGGCGCTGACATTGCCTGAGGTGCCCTGGTTGATGCCCAGGGCGTTCATCTCGAGGCAGGTGTCGATGATGGCGCGGCGCAGCTTCGAATGCTCGGGGCTGGACGTAGCCTTGGAGCCTTTGCCGGGCATGGGCTTCACCTCGGGGCGCAAGCGGTTATGCTGCCGGCTTTCTGGCACCGCAGGCGGGAGGGGGCAAGGTCGTGATCCAGAGCGAAGCCCGCGGCATCGCCGTCCTCGACGTCGGCTCGACCAATACCCGGCTCATGCTCTTCGGCAGCCAGGGGCAAGTGGTGGCCGAGGCGCGCCGTGCCAGCCCTCATCTTCCCGGGCCGCCCTATGCCGCGCTCGATCCCGAGCCGCTGCTCGACTTGGCGGCCGAGGCCCTGCCGGCCTTCGACCGCCGGCTGCCGGTCGACGCCGTGGTGCCCTGCGCCCACGGCTCGGCGCTGGCCTGTCTCGACGCCGAGGGTGAACTCGCCCTGCCGGTGATGGACTACGAAGCCGAGCCGCCGCCGGAGGTCCTCGAGGCCTATGCCCGGGTCGCACCGGCCTTCGCCGAGGTCTTCGCGCCGACCAACCCCATGGCGCTGACCCTCGGACTTCAGCTCTTCTGGCAGGAAATGGTCTTGGCCGAGGCCTTCGCCCGGGTCGCGAGCATCCTGCCTTGGGGCCAGTACTTCGCCCTGCGCCTCGGCGGCCGGGCGGTCAGCGAGGTCACGGCCCTGGGCGCCCAGACCCATCTCTGGGACGTCCGGGGACGGCGCTTCTCCAGCCTGGCCCGGGCGCGGGGTTGGGACCGGCGCTTCGCCCCACCAACCAGGGCCTGGGAGACGGTCGGACTCCTGGACCCGCGGTTCCGCGGCGACGGCTTCCGCGGGCAGGGCCGAGTGCTGGCCGGGATCCATGACTCCAATGCCAACTACCTGCGTTACCTGGCCGCCGGGCTGGCGCCCTTCACCCTGCTCTCGAGCGGGACCTGGATCATCGGCTTCGACACCGAGACCGACATCGCCGGGCTCGACCCGCAGCGCGACACCGCGACCAACTCCGACGTGTTCGGCCGGCCAGTCGCCTGCTGCCGCTTCATGGGTGGTCGGGAGTGGGAAGTCCTGGCCGAGGGCGCTCCCGCCGTGGCGGCGACGCCGGCCGCGGTGCAGGATCTCGTCGCCCGCGGCAGCACGGCGCTGCCGTCCTTCACCGATAGCGGCGGGCCCATGCCGGGCAGCGGCGGCCGCGGCCGGCTCGAGGGGCCGCCGCCTCAGGGGCCGGCGGAGCGGGCCGCGCTGGCTGCGCTCTACTGCGCCTTGATGACGGCGGAATCCCTCGATGCCGTCGGCTCGCGGAGCCGCATCCTGGTCGATGGGCCCTTCGCCGAGAACGCAGCCTTTCTCGGCTTGCTCGCCGCCCTGCGGCCGGGGCAAGGCCTCTTCGCGTCGCGGGCGGGCGAGGGGACTGCGGCCGGTGCGGCGCTGCTCGCCTTGATGACGTCGGACGGGGGCCTCCCGGAGATCGGTATCGAGCTGAGCGAAGTCCGGCCCTTGGACGTCGCCGGCCTGGGAGACTACCGGGACGCCTGGCGCCGGCTCAGTCAAAGATGACGCCCTTCTTCAGGAGGAAACAGCCGTAGGGCCGGGCCTCGGTGGTCTGGACCACGGCGTAGCCCTCGCGCGCCTCGGCGTAGAAGGCGTGGCGCTCGAGCGAGCCCATGGCGATCTCGCGGCCTTCCGCCTCCCGGGCCACCGCCAGGACCTCCTGGTGCACCTCGAGCTGGGTCTCCGGCTCGCCGACCACCTCCATGCGCCGGATCGGCGCCTCGACGAAGCTGTCGAGGGGATAGAGCGCGAGAATGGCGCGCGCGGCCTGGGTGCAGTCGGCCCCGTCGAGCCGGATCAGCTTGCCGGAGGCCGTGTGCCGGGCCACGGAGGCGGCCGGGAAGTTGCGGTCGACCAGGACCAAGTCGTCGCCGTGGCCCATGGACTCCAGGACCCACAGCAGCTCCGCGCCGACGATCGGCGATATGCCTTTCAGCATGGCGGATCTCCCCTTCTAATCGTCCGGCCGGGTCAGGCCATCCAAGAGGCGCCGGAAGGCCAGCATGCCCGGGTCGTCGAGGCCGATCGATTTCTCGCCGAACATGCGTGCCCGGCCCAGCTTGTTCGGCCGATCCCGGAAGCTGTCGAGGGCCTCGCCGGTGGCGCGGTCAGCGGCGGCCAGGATTTCGGTCGGACTGTCCAGGCCTTGCGTCGCCGCTGCGACCGCGTCGACGGCATCGAGCAGGCTCTTGTCGCCCAGGCTGCCGCGCCCGCGGGCGATCATGGCGTCACGGGCGCTGGCGAGCAGGCCCGAGACCTCGTGCCATTCGGCTTCGCGCCGGCCCTTGGTGGCCTTGGCCGCGCTCATCAAGGCCGTGGCCACCAGGGTGCCAAAGGACGAAGAGGAGACCCGCTGAAAGGCCTTGGCGCAGGCGAGGAAAGCCTGGCCCAGGTCCTCGGGCAACTCCGCCGCATCATTCGCCACCTCGCGCCAGCCCTTGGAGACGGTGATCCCGAGGTCGCCGTCGCCCAGCTTGGCGTCCTGGCCGTTCAGCTCTTCGGCCGCGGCCTCGGCCTTGTCCGCGATGGCCGCCGCGGCGCGGCGCAAATGCTCGCAGGTAAAGCCCATGATTCCGACCGTCAGGTGACGGTCCAGAAGCCGCAGTGGCAGGGCGCCTTGAGCAACCGCTCCAGCTCGTCGTCGAGCCGGCAGAGCGTCAGGGTCGCGCCGGTCATCTCCATGGAGGTGGCGTAGCGCCCGACCAGCGGCATGACGATCGCGGCGCCAACGTCGGTGAGACGCGACCTGGCCCGGCGATACATGATGTAAAGCTCCTCCGGCGGCGTGGCGCCCAGCGAGTTGACCAGGATCGAGACCTTGTCCCCGGCGACCAATGGCCGGTCGGCCAGCAGACGGTCCATCATCTCGTCGACGATGGCATCGGCCGGCTTGAGGGCGTCGCGCCAGATCCCGGGCTCGCCGTGGATGCCCATGCCCATTTCCATCTCGCCGGGTCCAAGCTCGAAGGTCGGCTTGCCGGCCTGGGGCACGGTGCAGGGGGTCAGCGCCATGCCGATGGAGCGGCAGGCGTCGGCGGTCTTCTGCGCGACCCGGGTGACCTCTTCCAGGCTGGCCATCTCCTCGGCCAGGGCGCCGGCGGTCTTGAAGGCGTAGACCATGCCGGCCACGCCGCGGCGCTTCTCCGCCTCCTCGGGCGGCGCCGAGACGATGTCGTCGGCCAGTAGGACGGTCGTCGCCTCGATGTCGTCCTCCAGCTCGACCATCTCGCCGGCCATGTCGAAGTTCATGACGTCGCCGCCGTAGTTGCCGTAGAGCCGCAGGATGCCGACGCCGCCGTGGGCCAGGCGCATCGCGGCGGCCATCTGCTCGGCCGAGGGCGAGGCGAAGACGTCACCGATGGCCGCGGCATCGAGCAGGCCGGTCCCGACGTAGCCGGTGAAGACGGGCAGGTGGCCCGAGCCGCCGCCGGTGACGATGCCGACCTTGCCGGCCTTAGCTCCCCCGGCACGCGCGATTACCCGCGGCTCCGGCTGTGCGTAGATCTCAGGATGCGCCGCGACCAGGCCATCCAGCATTTCGTCGACGTAGTCGGCTGGATCGTTGAGGATCTTCTTCATTCCTTGCCTCTCCTTTAGGGCCGAGAACCCAACCGCCAAAGTGACTGCTCTCACTCACTGCTGTCATTGCCGGGCTTGACCCGGCAATCCAAGGCCTCCTCGGTGTCCGTCGTCTCTGGACCCTCGGGTCAAGCCCGAGGGTGACAGCGAGAAGGGGCGACGGTTGGTGCGATGCTGTCCAGCTCGGGCCTGACCCTTTACGTCTGATGCAAAAGCAAACGGCGCCGCGAGGCCTACCCCGCGGCGCCGTAGGCGTCAGATCTTGTAGCCGAGGGCGCGGGCGCCATCGATGAAGTTCTTGTACTGGGCCTTCTGCTTGTCGATGCCCAGCTTCTGGACGATCTTGACCCATTCCTCGGCCGCCTCGTCGAGCGCCTGCTGCGAGGTCAGCTCGCCCGAGATCGCCTTGGAGATGTTGCGGCCCAGGGCGTCGGCGTACTCCGGCGCGCCCTCCCAGAAGAACTGGGGATAGCCCACCTCGACGTTGGCCAGGCCGGCATCCAGGTGGTTCTTCGCGGTGTCGAAGTTCTTGAAGATGCCGTCGTTGGTCGGCCAGAGGTCCGAGGTGCCGCGCTGCGGGTTGGCCTCCAGGTAGAGCTTGGCCGCGGCGTCGCCGTAGTGGCTCTTGCCGAAGGGATCGGAGCCGCAGAAGGGGTCGGCGACGATGTTGTTCGAATAGTCGGGATGCGACATGCGGTAGATGAAGTAGAAGGCCGCATCCTTGACGTCCTGGGGCAGGTTCTTGGGGATCGAGGCCGTGCGGCACCACAGCGAAATGGCCCGGTTGGTGATCGAGCCGTCGTCGTTCTTCCAGCCCGGCACGATGGCGCCGCGCTGGTCCTCGGCCTTCTCGACGCCCTGCTGCTGGACCGTGAACTCGGCGAGATCGATCCACCAGACGCTCATGACATCGGAGCCCGACTGCCAGCGCTGGATGGTCGTGCCGATGTCCATGGCCTCGGCCCCCGGCGGGCCGAACTTGATGATCTCGCGGTAGATGTCGAGGGATTCGGCCGCCTTGCCCTGGTTGATGGTCGGGTTCATGTTGGCGTCAAAGTAATTGACGCCGGCCGAAGCCGCGATGTCCATCCAGAAGCCCCAGCCGAAGTTCGGCGGGTTGACCACCATCGAGGTGCCGTAGACGCCCTGGCCCTTGAGCTCCTCGGTGAAGAACTGAGTGGTCTTGAGGAAGTCCTCCCAGGTCTTGGGCACTTCCAGGTTCTGCTGGAAGCGCTGGGAGAACTTCTTCTGCAGCTCGGCGTTCTCGAAGTAGCTCTTGCGGTAGTGCAGGATGTGGATGTCGCCGTCCAGCATCACGCCGTAGGTCTTGCCGCTCCACTTGGTGTAGAACTCGCGGTAGGCCGGCATGACCCAGTCCAGATAGTCCTGGCTGCCCTCGTATTGGGCCAGATAGTCGTCCAGCGGCTCCAGCTGGCCGGTCTCGGCGAAGGCCCCGAAGAACAGCGAGGGATACTGCACGAAGTCGAAGCGCGGCTTGCGCGACAGCAACTGCGGCAGGATCTTGGCCACGGCATCGCCGCCGTCATAGTTCTCGCGCGACTCGATGCCGACACCGGCCTCCTCCATCAGCAGGTCGGAAAGCCACATCGGCGCGTGCAGCCAGTTCGAATCCTGGAAGTACTTCAGCTTGACGTCCTTGAAGAGCTTCTTTCCCGGCGGCACCGCCTGCGCGCCGTAGGCCATCCGGCCTGGAAGGGCGCCGCCCAGGGCCGCGGCGCCGGCACCCGCCGCCACGCCCTTCAGGAACCTGCGTCGTGTCCAACCACTCAGAAAACCCATGTCCACCTCCCGTTGGGACTCCGTCCTCAATCTCGCCGGCCGAAGCCGGTCGTCTTGGGCGCTATCGCCATCTCAGCCGAGCAGCGCCTCGGTCTCCGCATCGAAGATCATGACATCGCGCGGGTCGTAGCCGAGCTCTACCGGGTCGCCGCGTTTCAGTCCGGTGTCCGGCGGCACCAGGGCGCGGAACTGGGTCGCGCCGTTCCGCAGTGTCAGGATGGCGCGCTCTCCCAGGTACTCGTTGATCAGGACCTCGGCCGCCAGCGGTTTCTCGGCCGCCGAGAGAGTCAGATTCTGCGGACGCAGGCCGACGATGAAGCGGCCGCCCGCGTTCCCGTTCAAGGCGGCGGCGCGCTTCGGCGGCAGGGCGAGAACAAGCTCGCTGCCCTCGACCTGCAGCGCCAGCCCTTCGCCATCGGCCCGGGCCTCGGCCCGGAAGAAGTTGGTGGGCGGCTCGCCGATGAAGTCGGCGACGAACACGTTGGCCGGCCGGTTGTAGAGCGTGTTGCGGTCGCCGACCTGCTGCAGGCGGGCGTTCGACATCACCGCCACCCGGTCGGCCAGGGCCAGGGCCTCGACCTGGTCGTGGGTCACGTAGACCATGGTCCGGCCGAGCTCCTGGTGCAGGCGCTTGAGGTCGAAGAGCATTTGGAACTTCAGATGCGCGTCGAGATGGCTCATGACCTCGTCGAGGATGAAGACCGAGGGTTCCCGAATCAGCGCCCGGCCGAGGGAGACTCGCTGCTGCTGGCCGCCGGACAGCGCGCCGGGCAGCTCCTCCAGGATCGCGGTGATCCGCAGCAGCTCGGCGATCTGTGCCGCCTTGCGCTTGCGCTCGGCCTCGGGAACGCCGCGCACCTCCAGGGGGAAGGTCAGGTTCCGCTCGACCGTGAAGTTCGGGTAGAGGGCGTAGGTCTCGAAGGCCATGGCGACATTGCGTTCCTGCGGATCGAGGTCGGAGACGCGCCGCTCGCCGAAGTAGATCTCGCCCGAGGTGATGGCCTCCAATCCGACGATCATCCGCAAAGTCGAGGTCTTGCCGCAGCCCGAGGGCCCGAGCAGGGCGACGAACTCGCCGTTCTCGATCTCCAGGTCGAGATCCTGGACCGCGTGCACCGCGCCGGCGCCCGAGCCGTAGATCTTGTTCACCTTGCGGAGCGAGACGTTGGCCACGGCGCTCACTCCATCAGGTTGCGGCCCGAGGCCGGATCGAAGTAGTGGAAGGCCCGGTCATCGACCGAGAGCGCGACCGCCTCGCCGTGGGCAAAGTGCCGCTCCGGGCTGGTCAGGGCGGTCAGCTTCACACCGCCGGACTCGGCGAGCATGATGCCGGTCGAGCCCAGGGCCTCGAAGATGTCAACCCGGGCGTCGATGGTGACGCCGTTGGCCAGCTCGTCCGCTGGGCGGATGTGCTGCGGCCTGAGCCCCAGGGTGACTTCGGCGGTGTTGCGCGCCTCCAGCTTGGCGCGCTGCGGCTCGGGCACGCGGAAGCGGAGGTTGCCATCCTCGGCCTGCAGGACCAGCGCCTGGTCCTCGCTGGTGAGGCGCGCCGGGATGACGTTGATCGTCGGCTGGCCCAGGTGCTCGGCGACGAAAAGGTTGGCCGGGCGTTCGAAGAGATCGTGGGGCGCGCCGGTCTGGACCAGGCGCCCGCCGTTGCCCATGACCCCGATGCGGTCGCCCAGGGACAGCGCCTCGGCGTAGTCGTGGGTGACGTAGACCGTCGCGACCCTGCGCAGATCCTCCAGGGTGTGGAACTGGGTCCGGAGCTCGTGGCGGATCTTGGCGTCGAGGTGACTGATCGGTTCGTCCAGGAGGAAAACCTCGGGATCGGCCACGAGCGTCCGGCCCAGCGCCGTGCGCTGCTTCTGCCCGCCCGAAACCTCGCCCGGCCGGCGGTTCAGCAGCTGGTCGATGCGCAGCAGCTTGGCGATGTCGGTCACGCGCTGCTCGATGACGGCCTTGCTCTCGCGCCGGGCCTTCAAGGGGCTGGCGATGTTCTCGTAGACCGTCTTGTGGGGATAGAGTGCGTAGGACTCGAAGGTCATGGCGACCCGCCGGCGGTAGGGCGGCAGCCGCGTGATGTCCCGCTCGCCGGCCAGGATCCGGCCGCGGTCTGGGGTCTCCAGCCCGGCGATCAGGCGCAGCAAGGTCGTCTTGCCGATGCCCGAAGGGCCGATGATGACGAAGAACTCGCCCTCCTCGACGGTGAAGCTCAGGTCGTCGATGACCGGGAAGTCCCAGCCCTTGCAGAGTCCCTCGACCTGAAGCCGTGCCATGATGCCTAGCCCTTCACGACGCCGAGGGAAAGGCCGCGCACCATGTAGCGGCGCAGCAGGATGAACAGGGTCACCGGCGGGATCATGGCGATCAGCGAGAAGGCCATCTGCAGGTTCCACAGGGTCTGCGAGCCGTGGGTGAAGGTCGGAATCACGATGGTGTAGGTGCGCACCTCGGAGCCGACGAAGAGGTTGGCGAAGAGGTATTCGTTCCAGGCGAAGATCCAGCACAGCATGGCGACCGAGATCATGCCCGGCAGGACCAGCGGCAGGGTGATGCGCGCGAAGGCCTGGAAGGGCGTCCAGCCGTCGAGGTAGGCGGCCTCTTCCAGCTCGCGCGGCGCATCGCGGAAGAAGACCATCATCAGCCAGGTCGCCAGCGGCAGGTTGAAGACCAGGTAGAGGATGATCAGTGAGACTGCGCTGTCGGTGCCCCAGGGCGTATTGTCGAAGAGGAAGAACATCGGCACCAGCACGGCGACTGGCGGGAACATGCGGTTGGACAGGATCCAGAAGGCCAGGTTCTCGCCGCCGGCCTGGCGCGGGAAGCGCGCGAAGGCGTAGCCGGCCAGGGTGCCGAGGAAGAGCGCCAGCAGGGTGTTGCCGGTCGCGATCACGAAGCTGTCGACCAGGGCGTCGAAGTTGGTCGGCTCGGCGAAGACCCCGGCGAAGTTGCTCGGAAACCACTCCTGCGGCCAGAAGGTCGGCACCGTCAGGTTGGTTTCGGCCGCCGACTTGAGAGCCGTGATGGCCATGAAATAGAAGGGAAAGAGCGTGAACAGCAGCCACAGCCCCAGGAAGGCGAGGAACAACAGGCGCACGAAGCGCCAGCGTCGATCGGGGGCGCTGGCCTGGGCGGGTGCTGCGTCGAGGCTCGCCATGCCGCGCCTCAGGCGATGCCCTGGGCCTTCATCACCCGCTTCATGTACTTCAGGAAGAGGATGATGAGGACCGCCGAGATGGCGAAGATGATGATGGCGTAGGCCGCCGCTTCGCCGATGGCGAACTCCCGGATGCCACGCTGGAAGGCGATGTAAGTCGGCAGCTCCGAGGACTGTGCCGGCCCGCCCGAGGTCATGACGTAGACCAGGTCGACGAACTTGAAGGCGTCGGTGAAGCGCAGGATGAAGGCGATGGCGATGACCTCCTTCAGCATCGGCAGGGTGATGTGGCGCAGAACCTTCCACTGGCCGGCGCCGTCGACCCGCGCCGCCTCGTAGACCGCCGGCGGCAAGGAGACCCGGCCGGAGTAGACGATCAGCAGCGGCAGGGCGGTCCAGTTCCAGATGTCGGCCAGGATGATCGACCACAGCGAGACGCCGGCGTTGAACCACTCGATGTGTTCCGAGATCAGGCCCAGGTTCAGCAGTGCCTGGTTGATCGCGCCGTTGGAGGGCGTCAGCAGGAAGCGCCAGAGGACGCCGACGATGGAGGGCGGCAGCATCATCGGCAGAATCAGCAGGATCAGGATCACCGTGCGCCAGAGGTTCGACTTGACGCACTCGTAGAGCGTCAAGGCCAGGACCACGCCGAGCAGGACCTGCAGGCAGGCGCCGAAGCCGAGGTACTGAACGAGGTGGACCAGGGAATCCTGGAAGCGCTCGGAGTTCACCACCGTGGCGTAGTTCTCCATGCCGATGTAGGCGTGGTTGCCGGAGAAGAGGCTCGAGATGTTGGTGTCCCGCAGCGAGTGGTAGAACATCCAGACCGTCGGATAGACGACGATGGCGAAGAGGGCGAGCACCGGGATGCCGACCAGGATGATCGGCACCCAACGGGACACGATCAGGGGTCGGGCTCGGCGCCGCGCGTCGAACCAGCCCGGATAGGTCGCGGGATCGCCGCGCAGGATGGCCGAGGTTTCCGCGGGCGGGGTCATGCGCGCTTCCTCCGCTCGAGCCGCGCCGCCACACCGACCGACTCGCGCTCGATCAGGACCGGAGGCAGGGCGACGCTGTCCACAGCGGCGCCGCTTTCGATCTGTGCGATCAGAAGTTCTGCCGCACGGTGGCCGATCTCCGCCGCCGGCTGCCGCACCGTGGTCAGGGGCGGCACGGTGTAGGCCGCCAGCTCGATGTCGTCGTAGCCGATGATCGAGATGTCGTCGGGCACGCTGAGGCCGCGCTTGTCCAGGGCGCAGAGCCCGCCGACCGCCAGCAGGTCGTTCAGGCAGAAGACCGCCTCGGGCGGATCGTCCCGGGTGCGGTCCAGCAGGGCTCCCATCGCCGCGAAGCCGCCGCCGACGGTCAGGTCGGAGGGCAAGACCAGAGCCGGGTCCAGGGTCAGGCCGGCCTCGGCCAGCGCAGCGCGAAAGCCGGCCAGGCGCTCGCGGCTGCGCGGATGGTCCTCCATCCCGGCGATGACCGCCAGGCGGCGGAAGCCGCGCTGCACGAGGTAGCGTCCGGCCAGCCGCCCGCCGGCCTCGGAGTCGTCGTTGACGATGGTCGTGTCCGGCACGTTCAGGGTGTCGATGGCGACCACCGGCAAGGGGCGCCGGGCGCCCAGGCGATGGAAGAAGCGCCGGTCCAGGTTGGTGGTCATGACCGCCAGGCCGTCGATGCGCTTGGCGACCAGGGTCGCCAGGTAGGATTCCAGGCGCTCGCTGACGTCGCCGGTGTTGCAGAGGATCAAGCTGTAGCCGCGGGCGAAGCAGCCTTCCTCGACGCCGCGGATCACCTCGGCGAAGAAGGGGTTGGTGGAGGAGGTGACCAGCATGCCGATGCTGCGGGTCCGGTCGGCCTTCAGGGCCCGGGCCACGGCGGAAGGGCGGAAGCCGAGTTCGGCGATAACGCTGCGCACCCTTGCGCTGGTCCGCGGCGCGACGTGGCGGGTGGCGTTCAGGACGTGGGAGACGGTCGTCACCGAAACGCCGGCGGCCTGCGCGACATCCTTGATCGTGATCGTGGCCTGTCCTGCGCGGCGACTGCGGCTGCGCTTCATGTCGCCAGCGGCCGTCGTCGCACCCGAAGGGCTGCGCGGCCGCGCCGGAGACTTCGGCCTCGGCACCAGGTCCTCCCTCGTGTCCGGCCTTGTTGTGTCTGCGCGGCCGGCAGGGTGAGGATAGGGTTCGCGCAAACGATTGCGCAAACGTTTTCGTTGTTGCGTTGCAGCGACCGACGTCCTGGACAGCGGCCGCCGCGCCGAAGATAAAGCGGGGAAGCGACAAGGAAGCGCATGACCCGCGTGTTGCGGGCCGAGAGGGAGGGGTTCCATGAAGGCCGAGCTGGAGGTGCCCGAGGGCTACAGGCCGCACGACGCGGAGAGCTTGCGCGCTTACCTGGCGGGGATCGACGGGCTGCGCGGGTCTTTGGGCGGCGATCCGGCGGGCTGGACGGTCGAGGAGGTCGGCGACGGCAACCTCAACCTGGTCTTCAAGGTGCGCGGTCCCGCCGGCGGCCTGGCGGTCAAGCAGGCGCTGCCCTACGTGCGCCTGGTCGGCGAGAGCTGGCCCTTGCCGCTGTCGCGCGCGCACTACGAGCATCTGGCCCTGAGCCACGAGGCGCGTTTCGCGCCCGGGCTGGTACCGGCGATCCGGCACTACGACGAGACCCTGGCCCTGATCGCCATGGAGCTGCTGGAGCCGCACATCATCCTGCGCCGTGGCATGATCGCCGGCAGGGTCTATCCCAGGTTCGTCGAACACATCACGACCTTCGCGGCGCAGACCCTGTTCCACAGCAGCGACCTCGCGCTGGGCGCCGCGGCAAAGAAGGATCTGGTCGCGGCCTTCGCCGGCAACAGCGCGCTCTGCAAGATCACCGAGGACCTGATCTTCACCGAGCCCTACATGGTGGCCGATAACAACCGCTGGACCAGCCCGCAGCTCGATCCCTATGCGGCAAGGCTGCGCGAGGACGGCGACCTCAAGGTCGCGATCTCGCGGCTCAAGCTGCGCTTCCTCGGCGACTCCCAGGCCTTGATTCACGGCGACCTGCACACCGGCTCGATCATGGTGACCGAGGAGGACACCCGGGTGATCGATCCGGAGTTCGCCTTCATGGGGCCGATGGGCTTCGACACCGGCGCCCTGGTCGCCAACCTGCTGCTCAACTACTTCGCTCAGGATGGGCACGAGGAACGGCCAGGGGCGCGGGACGATTACCGCGCCTGGGTGCTGGAGACGACGGTGGGCTTCTGGGACAGCTTCCGTGCCAAGTTCCTGGCCCTCTGGCGCAGTGAGGCGGCGACCGGCGACGGCTATCCGGCCGCGCTGTTCCAGGGTTCGCTCGGCGCGGCGCGCCTCGACCAGGAGCGCAAGGCCTACCTCGACCGGCTCTACCGCGACACCCTGGGCTTCGGCGCCGCCAAGATGATCCGACGGATCGTCGGCCTGGCCCACAACATCGACCTTGAATGGATCGAGGACCCGGCGCTCCGCGCCCGCTGCGAGGCCCGCGCCCTGACCCTGGCCCGAGAGTTGATGGTCAACCCCGGCACCTTTCCAACGATCGGCGACGTGATCGAAGCCGCCGCCGAGCTGCGCGGCTGGGAGCCGAAGCTCGGGTAGCGTCGAACGAGGGCTCGCGACCGCTTCGCCTTGACGGGGTAGGTCGCCCTGCCCATGCTGCCGCCCGCATGTCGCGCCGCGCTGGCGGGCGCGCAAGGGGAGGTCGGGACATAAGCATGAGCCGCCTGGAGAGTCATATCCGCCGCTGCCTGGCGCAGTGCGCGTGCATCGAACGGGCGGCGGAGCTGATGTCCGAGCTGCCCGGCCCGGTGCTGGAGCTGGGGCTCGGCAACGGCCGCACCTACAGCCACATCCAGGAGCACTTGCCGGGGCGCGAGATCTACGTCTTCGACCGGCAGATCGCGGCTCATCCGGACTGCATCCCCGACGAGGACCACATCTTCCTGGGCGAGATCACCGAGACCCTGCTCCAGGCCGTCGAGCGCTTCGCTGGGACGATCCCGCTGCTCCACGTCGACCTCGCGCCGGAGGTGATCCGCGATATCGCGGCCCACTTCCCGAAGCTGCTGCGCCCGGGCGGCATCGCCCTGGCCCAAGCCGAGGCTGTGGCGGAGGGCCTGGTCCCGCTCGAGCTGCCCTCCGGCGTCGCGCCCGGGCGCTATTTCATCTACCGCGCCGATTGACCGGCGGAGCCGAGCGGTCCCGACTGGCTACAGCCCCAGAGCCTCCCGGTAGGCGAAGAGCGCCGGCTCGCCGCCGCTGTGAAGGAAAACGACCTCCTCGTTGGCTTTCCAGCGGCCGTCGCGCACCAGGGCGATGAGGCCGGCCAGACCCTTGCCGGAATAGACCGGGTCCAGGACCAGGGCCTCCAGCCGGGCGGCGAGCTCGATCGCTTCCAGGGTCGCGGCCTGGGGCACGCCGTAGGCCGGCCCGGCGTGGCCGGCCAGGACCTCGACGTCGTCGGCTTCGAAGGGGATTTGCAGAAGCTCCGCAGCCGCCTCGGCGTAGCGCAGGACGTCGGCCTCGACCCGGTCCGGCTCGGCGTCGATGTCGATGCCGAGGACGCGGGTCTCCGGCAGGGCCGCCCGGGCGCCCAGCACCAAGCCGGCCTGGGTGCCGCCGCTGCCGGAGCAGTGCACGATGGCGCTGGGCGTGAAGCCGGCCTCGGCGCTCTGCCGTGCGATCTCGACGACCGTCGAGGCATAGGCCAGCGCCCCGCGGGCGTTGGAAACCCCGTAGGGCACGACGAAGGGCTTGCGCCCCTGCGCCCGGAGCGCTTCGGCGCGGGACTCGATGGCCGTGTTGCGGTCGCCGGTCCAGGTCAGGGTCTCGATCTCGGCGCCGAAGAGCCGGTTGAGCAGGGCGTTGCCCGAGCGGTGGTAGTCGGGCGAAGGCGGCGTCACCCGGCCCTCGTAGACGACGAGGTGGCAGGCGAGGCCGAGCTTGGCGGCGGCCGCCGCCACCTGGCGCTGGCTGTTCGACTGCGCCACGCCGCCGGAGACCAGGGTGTCGGCGCCTTGGGCGAGGGCCTGGCTGAGGACGTAGTCCAGCTTGCGCAGCTTGTTGCCGCCGAAGCCCAGGCCGCTGCAGTCCTCGCGCTTGACCCAGAGTCGCGGACCGCCGAGGTGGGCGGTGAGGCGCGGAAGCGGCTCCAGCGGCGTCGGCAGATGGGCGAGGCCGACCCGCGGGATGCGCTCGAGGCGCTGCGCCAGATCGTCGGTCGAGGATCGACACATGTCCTCTTCCTAGCCATCAGGGTCGGCCAAGCCAACGCTTCGCTGCCCACGCCCCGCGCAGCGCTGCCATGCGCGAGGCCGAAAGCCCTTGGTGGCTTGGGCGAGGCCGGCCAAGCTGGGCGCCTGGCGCGGTGGCGAAGGAGGGATCATGCGGCTTCTGGTCTTTCAACACATTGCCTGCGAGCATCCCGGGATCTTCCGCAAGTTCCTGGCCGAGGACGGCATCGCCTGGGATCCGGTCGAGCTCGACGCCGGCGAGGCGATCCCCGACCTCGAGGCCTACGACGCGCTCTGGGTCATGGGCGGCCCGATGGACGTTTGGGACGAGGACGAGAATCCGTGGCTCCGGGCCGAGAAGACGGCGATCCGCGAATGGGTGCAGGTCCGACGCAAGCCCTTCTTGGGGATCTGCCTCGGCCATCAGCTGCTCGCCGACGCGCTCGGCGGGCGCTGCGACTGGCTGAACCCGCCCGAGGTCGGAATTCTGGAGGTCGCGCTGACCGAGGAAGGCCGGGCCGATCCGCTCTTCGCGGCGTTGGATCCGGTCGCAGAGTGCCTGCAGTGGCATTCTGTCCAGGTGGTGGAGCCGCCAGAGGGCAGCGTCACCCTGGCGAGCTCAGCGGCCTGCCGGCACCAGGCCCTGCGGATAGGACAGTATGCCTACGGCATCCAGTACCATGTCGAGCTGGAAGCCGACACCATCGCCAACTGGGGCGAGATCCCCGCCTACGCGGCCGCCCTCGACAAGGTCCAGGGCGCGGGCGCCCTGGCCCGCATGGACGCGGCGGCCCGGCCCCTGATGCCGGCCTTCGCCAAGAACGCTCGCCGGCTGTACGACGGCTTCCTGCGGATGGCGCTGGCGCACGATGACATGAGGTCGAACCGACCTCCTGTCCGAATTGTGCTCTAACCCTCTGAAAGAAAGCGGAATTCAGACATGAAGCCGGATCGGCTTCATGTCGTCCCGCTCCAGCAGAGGCGGACAAGTCGGCCCGTTGACCTGCCGGCTTGGCTTCCGGCGCCGGCGTTGTCAGGAACGAGAGCGGCCGCTGGCCCTCGGCGCGCGCCATTAGCCACGCCTCCGGCCTCGCTGATCCCGATCTTCGGCGCGGATGTATTCGTGCCGCAGATCGCCCAGGTCCAAGTGAAACGTCTTCCGTCGCGGGCTTCCCCCGCTTGGGCCCAGATCTGCCCGGCCATGGCTTAGTGCCTATTCTAAATAGGCTAATTTGTCACATTTATGTTCTCGAACAGCGGCAACCGCTGCTTGTATCACTGTGGGCAGGTTGATATCGTTTGCTCTGACGGCGGCCGAGATCACAAATGTCAAGTCACACCCGTGTGATGTGGCTTTCAAATAGGGCGAGATCTGAAAATAGGGTCATCCAGATGCTAGTCTCTTCAACCTTTCAGCGCAGTATTCGTTGCTTCATAGCCGCTCTGGCGATGTCTTTCACCTTGGGCGGCGCGGCCGCGGCTGCCAACCCGGACGACTATCCTGTCGGTGACGTCGAATGGAAGCGATACGCCAACGGTGGAACGGTTCGGATCATCACCAAGGGCCTGGGCTGCACCTGTACGGCGATCGCATCAGATATGGCACGGGTCCTGAACGATATGGGCGATTTGCGCGTGCTGCCGGTCATCGGGCATGGGTCGCTCCAGGGCATTGCCGACGTCATGTACCTCAAGGGCATCGACCTGAGTATCTTGCAGTCGGACGTGCTGGCCTACGTGAAACGCAACAGAATTCACCCGAATATCGACAACAAGGTTCGCTATGTGACGAAGCTATACAACAGCGAGCTTCACCTCATCGCCGGGCGGGGTATCGAGAAAATACAAGATCTGAATGGCAAGCCCGTCAGCTTCGATGTCAAGGGGCGCGGTGCCGCCTTCACGGCTCAGAACGTCTTCGATGCCATGGGCATCGTCCCGGTTCGGCTGAATCTCGAGCGAGATGTGGCGATCCAGAAAATCAGGACGGGCGAAATCGCGGCGGCCTTTGTGGTGACCGGCAAGCCTGCCGACTCCATGCTCAATGTCGAGCCCGGAGACGGTCTGCATTTCCTGAACGTCCCCTTCTTGCCGGCCCTTGCCGAGACCTACCTGCCGTCCAAGCTGACCCACGAGGACTATCCCAACCTCGTCGCCGAAGGGCAGGCGGTGGATACGATCGCCGTGGGCGAAGTTCTCGCGGTCTACAACTGGGCGCCAGAGAGCGAGAGGTACAAGAAGCTCGAACGCTTCGTGGCCGAGTTCTTCTCCAATTTTGCCAAGTTCCAGGATCCGGTGCGGCATCCGAAGTGGCGGGATGTCAATTTGGCGGCCTCGCTCCCCGGCTGGAAGCGGTTCAAGCCGGCTCAGGATTGGTTGGACAAGAATACTCCGGCCTCTGCCCCGCCCCTGGCGAATCTCCGCAGCAGCTTCGAGCGATTTCTGGCCGAATCGAATTATATCCGTCCGAGCAGTCCGCAGGATCAAGATGCGCTCTTCCAGGCCTTTCTCAATTGGGCCAAGAACCAACAATAGGCCGATTGAGGGCGGGCGCAGACAGAGATCAGGATATTTTTCCTTGAGCGCTTGCCTAACATGACGATCGGTCGGCATCCTGGCGGAGATGGCAACCATGTTCTTGCCCCGAGATATCGTGATATCTCGGGGCCTTGGGCCTTGATCACAAGCAGAGGGAATCTACGCGATGGGTGACAAGCACCAGTTGGGATTGTTCGAGCTCTATGATGAGGATCCTGATCGGGCGGATAGGCTGCTGTTCGGGCGGGAGGCAAAGCCGGATCGACGTGGCTTTCTTCGGGGTGCCGGGCTCACGACGATGTGCGCGATGGTCGGCGCCACGATTCCTTTCGCCGCCAACATGCCCGCGGGCTTCATTCCCGTGGCCTTGGCGGATTCCTCCAAGATCAAAGGCAAAGACGGTCTGACCCTGCTCAACGATCGGCCGCTCAACGCCGAAACGCCGCCGCACTTGCTGGATGACGATATCACTCCGGTGTCGCGCCACTTTATCCGCAACAACGGCGTGCCTCCTGAAGACATGAACCCGGAGACCTGGAGTCTGACCATCGACGGGCTGGTCGAAAAGCCGATGAAGCTGTCCATCGCTGAACTGAGGGACAGATTCGAGACCGTAACGGAGGCCTTGACCATCGAGTGCGGTGGCAACGGTCGGTCTTTCTTCGACCCGCCGGCCAAGGGTAATCAGTGGACGCTTGGTGCGGTCGCCTGTTCGAATTGGACCGGCGTGCGCCTCGCGGACGTGCTCAAGGCCGCGGGTGTGAAGGACAACGTCGTCTACACCGCCCATGTCGGCGCCGATACGCATCTCTCCGGTGAGGAAGGCAAGCTGCCCATTTCCCGCGGCGTTCCGATCGAGAAGGCGATGAACCCTCACAATCTCATTGCCTTCCAGCAGAATGGCGGGCCGATCCATCCCATGAACGGTGCGCCTCTTCGTCTGGTGGTGCCGGGCTGGCCCGGGTCGTGCTCGCAGAAGTGGCTGACGCGAATTTGGCTTCGCGATCAGGTCCATGATGGCCCGAAGATGACCGGCACGTCCTACCGCGTGCCCAACCGGCCGGTCGAAGCCGGCGAGAAGGTCGACAAGAAGGACTTTGTCATCATCAACGCGATGCCGGTGAAGTCTCTGATAACTTCGCCCGTGACGGGGCAGGAGACGTCGGATGGCAAGATCGCCGTGCGGGGCCACGCCTGGGCCGGCGATGACAGGGTCGAGCGGGTCGATCTGTCGATCGATTTCGGCGCAACCTGGATGCAGACCGATCTGAGCGAGCCTGCCAACCCCTATGCGTGGCAAACCTTCCGTGCCGAGCTGGCCCTGCCGCAAAAGGGCTACTATGAGGTCTGGGCCCGGGCGACCAGCGACAAGGGAGTCTCCCAGCCGCATGCCATTGCCTGGAACCCGAAGGGATACCTCAACAATTCCATGCACCGGATTGCCGTACGATCGGTATAGGCGAGCGGCTTCGAAGGGTCTCCGAAGCCGGCCGAGGGCTGCGAGGGGTAACCGCCTGACGGCCGACGACAAGACACCGGACCTGTCATGACCGCGTGGTTTCGCTTGACGTTGTTGGCCGCGTCGATCCCGCTCGCGTCCCTGCCATTTGTCTCGGTTCTCGACGCGGCCGGTTCCGAGACCGACGAGCTTGCGGCGCTCGGCTTCCCGCCTGACGCCGGGCGGGAAGAGGTCGAGATCTATTGCGGCGCCTGTCACTCCCTCAGGCTCGTCGCTCAACAGGGCCTGTCGCGCGGCGATTGGGACGAGGTGCTTGACTGGATGGTCGAGGAACAGGAGATGGAAGAGTTGGAAGCTTCCGAACGGAGACTGATCCTCGACTATCTTGCCCGTCACTTGAGCATCGAGGCCCGACGGCAGAAGCGCAAGTAGAGCGGGCTGGGCTGGCGCCCTGGCCACTTCCGCGTAACGTTCCCATGCCTGTGATGACGCAAATCTCCTTCGGACGGGATCAGCCCAGGTTCCGGCGACTTGAGAGGTCGTTCTTGGGTGCGCTCAGGGAAGTCGCTTCTCCAGCTGCGGCAACCTGCGGCCCCGGATCGATGCGGAGGGCGCGTCGCCGATGAGAGTTGCGCCCATAGCCTGGTAGAAGGGCAGGGCTTTGGGATCGGAGTCGATGGTGATCCGCTTGGCGCCCAGGGCCGTTGCCCGCTCCTCGAGGCACGCCCAGAGCCGGCGACCGATGCCGCGGCCCTTCGCGTCCGGCTCGACGAAGAAGGCCTCGACATCGGCGCGCTCTGCCTCGACGCGCAGATCGAAGAAGCCCAGCACCTGTCCGGCCTCGTCTTCGCCGACCCAGATTTCTCCCGCCGCAAGCGAACTGGCATCGACGCTCAGCTCGGCCACGCAGGCAAGCATGAATGCCTTGTCATAGCCGTTCGAGGCCTTGGATCTGAAAGCAAGCTGCGTCAGCGGGCCACTGTCGTCGACGCCAGCGCGGCGCAACTTCAGCAAGGTCGGATCGGACGAGAACACTTCCGGCCCCCTGACAGCTAGCCACCCTTCGCCCGCTCGGGGAAAAAGCGGGCGAGGCCCTCCTTGCTGGCCTCGGCCACGCCGGCCTCGGTGATAAGGCCGGTGACCAGGCGGGCCGGGGTCACGTCGAAGGCGTAGTTCGCGACCGGTGAGCCCTCGGCAACGATGGAGACGGTCTCGATCCGGCCGTCGGCGGTGCGCCCGGTCATGCGCGAGACCTCCTCGCCGCCGCGCTGCTCGATCGGGATGTCCTTGATCCCGTCGGTCAGGGTGAAGTCGATGGTCGGCGAGGGCAGGGCGACGTAGAAGGGCACGCCGTTGTCCCGCGCCGCCAGCGCCTTGAGGTAGGTGCCGATCTTGTTGGCGACGTCGCCGCTGCCGGTGGTGCGGTCGGTGCCGGTGATCACCAGGTCCACCAGGCCGTGCTGCATGAGGTGGCCGCCGGTGTTGTCGGCGATCACGGTGTGCGGCACGCCGTGGTTACCCAGCTCCCAGGCGGTCAGCGCCGCGCCCTGGTTGCGCGGCCGGGTCTCGTCGACCCAGACGTGGACATCGAGGCCCTTGTCGTGGGCCATGTAGACCGGCGCCGTCGCGGTGCCCCAGTCGACCGTGGCCAGCCAGCCGGCGTTGCAGTGGGTCAGGACGTTGAGCCTTTCGCCCGGCTTCTTCGCGGCGATCTCCTCGAAGACCGCCAGGCCGTTGCGGCCGATCGCGGCGCAGATCTCGACGTCCTCGTCGCAGATCTCGGCGGCCCGGGCGTAGGCCGCCGCCGGGCGCTCCCCGCGGGCCCGGTTGCGCAGCGCTGCCATCATCTCGTCCAGCGCCCAGCGCAGGTTGACCGCCGTCGGCCGGGTCCGCAGCAGGCGGTCGTGCGCGCGCTCCAGGCCCTCGTCCGAGGCGTCCTCCCGCAGCGCCAAGGCCATGCCGTAGGCCGCCGTCGCGCCGATCAGGGGCGCGCCGCGCACGACCATGGTCTCGATGGCGCAGGCCGCGTCCTCGCAGGTCTTCAAGGGCAGAACCTCGAAGCGGTGCGGCAGCTTGGTCTGGTCGATGACCTCGACCGTCCAGCCGTCCTCGGCGACCCAGATCGTCCGGTAGTGCCGTCCCTCGACCTTCATGCTTCGCCTCCCGACGGGTGATCCCGGGCACATAGAACCGTGTCCGGCGGTCGACGGCAAACGACGATTGCGATGTGTCGCGGAGCCGGCTCCGCGTGAGCGGAGACTGCGCTAGACTCCGAACAGGTAAGCGGGCTTGGCCGTCTCGAGCTTGGGCCGAGTTTCGAGTTCCTCCTCCCGCTCCAGGGACTTCCTGAAGAGCAGCGAGATCACGGCGCCGATCCCGCCGCCGACGACGAAGGCGCTGATGATGCCCGGCCATCCGGGCCCCGAAGCCGGCAGGGTGGCGAACAGCAGATCGATCAGCCCCATGCCCAAGCTGCAGGTGACGAAGAGCATCGTCCCGCCGAGCAAGGCGACGCGGGCGGGAGAGGCCTCCGGGGCCTTCGCCTGACGACAGGCCATCGCTACGCCGAAGGAGAAGAAGATTGGCATCAGCCGCCAGGGCCAGCGCTCGGCAATCGCCGCTGCCGAGGTCCCGAGGGCCGCGAAGCCCTCGCTCGGCACGAGCGGTGCCGCGAAGATCGCGAAGCGCGCCAGGCTGGAGATCGCCACCGCCGAGAGCGCAAAGAGCACGAACTTCGCCACGGGCGGAAAGTTGAACCGGTCCGCCTGATCGAGGGTCTTGTAGGCGGCCAGGACCCCGACCACCGTCGAGATGCAGATTTCGACCGATATGATCAGGGCTTGGAACAAACCGTTCGCAAAGCCGGAGGTTCCGGGGAACAGCATGAAGTACAGTATGAAGAAGCCGATCGAAGCGATCAGGATCGTGAGATACTGGTTCATTCCGATGAAGGAATGCGCCTTCTCGATCTCGAAGCCGAACTCCTGGAGCCGCCGATAGCGCCTGTTCTCGGTCCGCTCCACGAAGAGAACCGCGCGCGCCAGGATCTCCGCGAGGCGTACGAACATCTTCTGCCCGCTCTCGCGGAAAAGCTCGGCATACTCCTTCTTCGGCGCCGACATCCTGAAGAAATCGCTCGCCTCTTGCACAAACTCCCTGAAGTCCTTCTCGAGCGGGTTCAGAATCCCGCTGTGCTTGGCGAGAAAGAGGCGGTAGCTCTTCGGCAGGCTGTTCTGCTCCAGAAGAAAGAAATAGAAAATAGTGAAAGACTTCGTGAAGAGAGACTTGTTCGGGTCCGTGTTGGAGAAGTCGAAAGCCTTGCCGTCGATCTCCAGCTTCTGCCCGGCCGCGATGATCTTCTCGACGAGGGCCGGATCGTTCTCGGTGCAATCCGGCTGCGGATCGCCGCAGAGCCGGAACACGGACTGCCGCGTAATCCGGTAGACGAGGTTGTCCATTTCCCGCGGGGTCGCGGCCAGCCTTTCGCAGATGCTTCTTGCCCCGGCGTCCAGGCGCTTCACCCTGCTGTCGTACCAGGACAAGACGACGAGGAGCATGGCGACGACCGGAATCCCGAAGGCGAGTTCGTCCGGGATGTCGAAACTGAAGTCCGCCAGCATCTTCCCGCCGCCCCGTAGCGTGAGGATGACCAGCGTCCAGATGGACAGCGTAAGCAGAAAGTAAAGGCTCAGCCCGGCGGAGAACAGGAACCAAGTCGTCCCGGACCGTCGCGTCGGCGGCTGGTCGAACTTGGTCTTGGCCACGACCAGCAAGACGATCAGCGATATAAACCAGGCGGCAGCATCGAGAAAGATCATGTCCACCTTCCGTGGATCGATCCTCTGCGGAAGGCTGGATCATGCTGCCTACAACGAATGAGGCCTGTGGGAAAACCCACAGGAGCCGCGCGAGCGCGCCTTGCACCCTGGCGGGGAAACCGGGCCGCAAGGGGGGACGCGAGCGGACAGTCTGCCTCAAGCGGCCTGACTTTTGAATCAATCTAATTTTACGTTTGCGTGAGCCGAGTTGTTTTGCCGCGCCGGTCAAATCCCGCTTGTGTTGGCCGCGACAGCGCGTTCCTGGAACCTCGCCGTGCCGCCCGGGTCCTGTTGTCATCGCACAGTAGCAACCAGAGGATGATGCCATGTCTTTCCGGCAAACGACGACTGCCGCTTCCATCGCCTTGGCGACTCTCTTGGCGGGTGGGTCCCTGGCCCAGGCGGCGCCCTTCGAGGTGACCATCACCAACCTGACCGCGGGTCAGCCGATCTCGCCGCCGCTGATCGTGTCGCACCGCAGCTCGATTGCCTTGGCGGAGGCTGGCGAAGAGGCCTCGGCGCCGCTCGCCACCGTGGCCGAGGATGGCGATGCCAGCGATCTGGCCTCACTGCTTGAAACCCTTGACGAGGTTCGCGACGTCGTCGTTGCCGAAGGCCCGATTCCGCCCGGCGGTCGTCTCAGCGTGACCCTCGACATCGGCCGTGGCGACGTGCTTTCGGGCGTCGGCATGCTGGTCAACTCCAACGACGCCTTCTTCTTCCTGGACAGCTTGAGGGTCAGCCGCTTCAGAACCGAGAGCGTCGCCGTCGCTGCCTGGGACTCCGGTAGCGAAGCGAACACCGAAGACTGTGACGATATCCCGGGTCCGGCCTGCCCCCCCGAATCCAGCAACGAGCGTCAGACCGAGGAGGCGGAAGGCTTTGTCCACGTCCACCGCGGCATCCAGGGCGGCAGCGACCTCATCCCGGCCGCCTACGATTGGCGGAACCCGACCGTGCTGATCACCGTCGAGCGCGTTCGCGGCCGCAAGGACGACGATTGACGTCCAGGCCTTGGCAAGAAGGGGTCCAAACGCGGGGGCGGTCTCTCGGGCCGCTCCCCGCTCTCCTCGAGGCTCAGCAGACGGCGCTGGCGCCGGCCGAGCCTGCCCTGGACGCAAGGGCTGACATCTGGACCGCGGCCGCGGCTTCCGAGGGGCGTGACACGACTTCGCCCGCAACGGACGCCAGAAGCCAGTCCCAGTCGCCCGGCGCCGTGCGCTGGCTGCGGCGGCGCTCGGGAGGGACCAGTTCGATGCCATCGGCGGTTTCCCGCGCGATGGCGAAGCGGAAGACGTAGCCCGGGTTGAGGCCCATGCGCAGATCGGCCATCAGGATCTCGCCGTCCTCCCGCTCGATCCGGAAGAAGCCCTTGCTGAAGGCCGCCAGCTTCTGGAAGGCCGGGCTGGCTTGGAGGCAACGCCCGGCGTCCATGTTGCGCGGATGAACGTAGGGTACGGTCTTGCCCTGGCCGAAGACCGGCAGGTAGAGGCTGATGTGGCGATCCTCCTCGATGGCGATGACCTGCCAGAACAGTGTGTTGAAAGGTGTCGGCAGGGCCAGCAGGCGTTGGGGCTCAACGCCGGCCTCGGCCAGTGCCGTGGCGCCGCGGGCCTGCATGACCTGCTGGGCTGCCAGGCTCCAGCCCAGGTAGGCGGTCGTGACCGCCAGGCTCGCGGCAAGCACGTTGCGAAAGCGGGGTGTCCAGGCCTTGAGGCAGAGCGCCCAGAGCAGCACGCCCAGGAGCGGCAGGCTGTAGAGGGGATCGATGATGAAGACCGAGCCGATGCCGACCGGCTCGGGCCAGAGCGGCCAGAACAGCCGGGTGCCGTAGACCGTTATGGCATCGAGCAGGGCATGGGTCGCGAAGCAGAGGTAGACCGCCAGGTAGGTCTGCGCGCGGTGCGCGCGCAGGTCCTTGAAGCCCCGGACCAGCGCCTCGCCGAAAAGCGGCGTGACCACCGCCTGGACGATCAGGGAATGGCTGGGGCCGCGGTGCAGGACGAAGGCGTCGACCGGATCCTCGAAGGGCACGATGACGTCCAGGTCGGGCAAGGTGCCCAGAAGACCCCCGACCACGGCCGCCTTGCGCGGCCCGACGCGGCGCCCCAAGACGGCCGTCCCGACCGCGGCGCCGAGCAGGAATTGCGTCAGCGAATCCAAGACAGACCCCTCTCGATTTCCGGTTCCGCGCCGCCGCTCTTCGGACGTCGACGACTCTAGATAGGCGCGGTGCCGGCCGCCGTCCACCTCGGAGCGAGGGAAAGGGCGCGCTGCGTCCGGACTGCCTGTGGTCTTTGCCACTGCGCTAGGGGCGGCCCCGCCGTCTCATCGGGCCTCTGCGGCCCTGGGCGCTTGGCGCTGAGAAGAGGCAGGGGGTCCGTGCCGCAGGACAGCCACCGGATGGTTGCTCGTAATCGCCGTCGGTTGCCGGCGCAGGGCCGGCATTTGCCGGCTTCGCGGGCGAGGCGAGGATCAGGTAGATGATGACTCAGGAAAATTCCGAAACTCGTCGGCGAGGCGGCTGGGGAGCCCGCGGGCCATGCCTGCCGACGCTCGTCGCTTTGGCGCTGGCCTTCTGGGCGCCGACCGGGTTGCGGGCCGAGCCGATCCTCAGCGACCGGGATCTCTTCCTCAGGGGCAAGGCGGCCAGCGATGCGCTGGATTGGGCCCGTTCGGTCAAGTATCTCCACGCCTATCTTCAGCGCAATCCGCCGGCCCTGGACCAGGTTCCCGGGCACCGGTCGCAGATCGAGGCGGCGCTCGTCGCAGCCGAGACCTCGATCGACGCCACCTTCAAGCGTTGCGCGGAGCTGGAGCGGCGGGTCGCCGAGGCCTCCCAGCGTTCCGATACGGCGACCATCGCGCCACCGCCACGGCTCGATCGCCCGCAGGGGCTTTCCGGCCTTCCGCCGCGGCGGGAATCGGCCGGTCTCGCGGACGAATTCGACCAGCTCATGGTCGGGCGCTTTCTGGTCGATCCAGGGCGCTACGTAGAGGTCGAGAGCGGGCGCCTGTCCCGCTCGACCTTCAACACGCGACAGAAGGGCGTCTTCGTGCTCCCCGCCGGGCGCCGCGAAAAGGGCATCGCGATCCTGCGCAGCAATCGCAATGTGCATGGCAAGCTGCTGTTCTCCTGGGGCCTGCCGGGGGACGGCCGCGCGCTCAGCCTGATCCTGGAATCGGTGACGCTCTACGACAAGGTCGGGGAGCCCGAGGGCGCCCGGCGGACGCAACGCATCGTCGTGCCCCCGTCCTCGGCGGTCGACCTGGACAGCGGCCAGGTCGCGACCGACGGGACCGCCGATCTGCGCTTCCGTAACATCGACGGCCAAGTCATGTTCATCGAGGCGGTCAACGATGCCCGCCTCGAGTTCCCGATGGCCTCGCTCTGCGCGTGGTGCAGGTAGAGCGGGCGCCCTCGGAACGGGCTCAGCCCCGGCCGACGAAGGGCATCTTGGTCGCCATCACGGTCATGAACTGGACGTTGGCGTCCAGCGGCAGGCTCGCCATGTGCAGGACCGCGTCGGCGACGTGCTGGACGTCCATCAGGGGCTCGGCGGCGATCCGGCCGTCGGCCTGCGGCACCCCGTCCTTCATCTTGATCGCCATGGCGGTCTCGGCATTGCCGATGTCGATCTGGCCGCAGGCGATGTCGTACTTCCGGCCGTCGAGGGACGCGCACTTTGTCAGGCCGGTCACCGCGTGCTTGGTCGCGGTGTAGGGCGCCGAGTTGGGCCGCGGCGCATGGGCCGAGATCGAGCCGTTGTTGATGATCCGGCCACCGCGCGGGTCCTGGTCCTTCATCAGGCGGAAGGCGGCCTGGGTGCAGAGGAACATCCCCGTCAGGTTGACGTTCACCACGGTCTGCCACTGCTCGAGAGTCAGGTCCTCCAGCGGCAGGGGCGGGGCGTTGGCACCGGCGTTGTTGAAGAGGACGTCGAGGCGGCCGAAGCGCGCCTTCGTCTCGGCGAAGAGCTTCGCCACCGAGTCCGGATCGCCGACGTCGCAGGAGACCGCCAGGCCGTGCTCGGCGGCCGCGCCCGCATGACTCAGGGTTTCGTCCAGGGCCTCCAAGCGGCGCCCGGCTAGGGCGACGCCGTAGCCGTCATTCAGGAAGGTGGTGGCCACCGCACGCCCGATTCCGCTGCCGGCGCCGGTGACGATCGCGACCTTGCCGTTGCTGCTCATGCTGTCCTCCCCCGGATGGCTCTCTGGATCGGCTTAGGACCCCATAACGATCCATCCCGTTCGTTTTGGCAAGCCGGGTCGGCCGACCTCACGGCAGGGACCCGCCTTCGTCGCGCTCCTCCGGGGGCAGGGGGCGGCTGAGGATGAAAACCGCGACGGCGGCCAGGACCACCGCCTGGATCCCCAGCACCTCCCAGGGCACGGACAGGGCCAGGCTCAAGAGCAAGACCACCAGCATCGCCAGAACGGAGAGCTGCTTGCCGGCGCGGGAGATGGCCCCGTGGCGGCGCCAGGCTTCGATCGGCGGTCCGAAGCGCGGGTGCTGGGTCAGCCAGCCATGCAGGCGTTGGGAGCTCCGCGCGAAGCAGAATGCTGCCAAGATCACCAGGGGCGTCGTCGGCAGTAGGGGTACGAAGATCCCAACGATGCCCAAGCCCAGGCTGGTCAGCCCGAAAAGCAGCCACAGCGCCCGGGATAGGGGATTGCGCCGAAGTTGCGTCGTGGTGCCGTCGTCCATGCGATGCCTATCCGGGGTCAGACCAGTGGTCGGGTGCGTCTCGTCCCCTGAAACCTTGGGCGCGAAGGCTCGGCCGTCAAGCCGCGAGGACGCCGCAATGCCACGCAGACCGTTCCCGCTCGGCCTCAGGCCTGGACCCGGCGGCCTTCGGCGTTGAAGAAGTGCAGGGTTTCGGGCTCGAAGCTGAGGCCGATCTCGCTGCCCGGTGGGGCGGCGAAGTCGCCCAGGTGGCGGACGGTCATCATGCCGAAGGCGCCGCAGTCGACGTAGAGCATGGTGTCGGATCCCAGGTACTCCGAGACTTCGAGGCGGCCGCGCAGCGCCGCGCCGCCGGCCTCGGTCGCCCGGAGGTGCTCCGGCCGCAGGCCGACGTTGACCGCTTCGGCCGGCGCCCCCGGAGCGGGGAAGACGCTGCCGTTCGACGCCAGGGCGGCGACGTTCATCCTCGGGCTGCCGATGAACTGGGCGACGAACTCGTTGGCCGGGTGCTCGTAGAGCGCGCGCGGGCTGCCAACCTGCTCGATCGCGCCGCCCTGAAGGACGACGATCTTGTCGGCCAGGGTCATGGCCTCGACCTGGTCGTGGGTCACGTAGATCATGGTCGCCGAGAGCGCCTGGTGCAGCTTGGCGATCTCGAAGCGCATCTCGACCCTCAGCGCGGCGTCGAGGTTGGACAGCGGCTCGTCGAAGAGGAAGGCCGCGGGCTGGCGGACGATCGAACGGCCGATGGCGACCCGCTGGCGCTGGCCGCCGGAGAGGTCCTTGGGCCGCCGGGCCAGCATCGGCTCGAGCTTGAGGACCTTGGCCGCCTCGGCGACCTTGGTGGCGATCTCGGTCTTGGGCGCGCCGGCGGTCTTGAGCGCGAAGCCCATGTTCTCGGCGACGGTCATGTGCGGGTAGAGCGCGTAGCTCTGGAACACCATCGCCAGGCCGCGGCCCGAGGGCGGCTCGGCGGTGACGTCGCGCCCGTCGATCAGGATCCGCCCCCGGCTCGCCTCCTCCAGGCCGGAGATCAGCCGCAGCAGGGTCGACTTGCCGCAGCCCGAGGGGCCGACGAAGATCACGAACTCGCCGTCCTCTATCTCCAGGTCGACGCCCTTGATGACCTGCGCCTCGCCGAACCACTTCTCGACGCCCTCAATCCGGATCGCGCCCATCGCTCCCTCCTCGCGTCTTTCCCGTCATGCCTTGCCCTTCAGGCTTTGCCCATCAGGCTTTACTGGGGCTGGCCCAGGCCAGCCAGACCGCTGCGGTCCAGGTGAAGTCGCCGCCGCCGGCGCCGCTCCCGTCGCGCGGGTCGAAGTATTCGTAGAAGCCGGCGCTCTCGATCAGGCGCCGGGTGTCGGCGCGGACCCGGGACGCGGTGTCGACCAGACCGGCCTCCTCCAGGCCGCGGCCGATCAGGTAGTTCATCACCGGCCAGGTCGGTCCGCGCCAGTAGCGCCGGGCATCGAACTTGGGATGCGCCGGATCGAAGCTCGGCACGCCGAAGGGCGCGGACGAGAGGATCCGGTCCAGGGTGGCGAGCAGCCGCGCGTCGCGCCGGGGATCCGAGAGGCCGGCGTAGAAGGCCAGGAAGCCGACGCTTGAGACGCCATCGGCCGGCAGGCCGCTGCGCAGGTCCAGCGCCGCATAGCTCCGCAGGTGGGCCTGCCAGAGCAGGGCCGCGCCCTCGGCCGCCCGGTCGAGCCAGGCGGCGATCTCCGCGCCCTGGGCGGTCTCGCCCAGGGACTCGGCCAGGGCGGCCAGATCCCGGTCGGCGCGGGCCAGGATGAAGGTCAGGCCGGGATCCGCTACGGCCAGCGGCCCCTCCCGGGTGATCCGCAGGTGGTCCCAGGAGGCGGCCCGGCCCCACTCGATGATCCTGACGTAGCGGTCGTAGTCGTCCTGGGTCGGCCGCATCGCGGGGTCGACCTCGTGGATGTCGTGGCGGGCATAGGCGGTCACGCCCTCCGGATCGACCCGGGCCATGGCGGCGTCCCAGTCCGGCGCGTTGTCGCGGCCCGACTCCCAGGGATGGGTGGCGGCGATGACGCCCCGGCCTTCGGGGTCGCGGGTCTCGTGGAACCAGCGGTGCCAGGCCACGAGCTTCGGCAGGAGCGCGCGCGCCCGGGCCTCGCCCGCGCTGCGGTCCCGTTCGTAGAGCGCCCGCACCACGGTGGCGGCGACGGGCGGCTGGGAATGTCCCGAGGTCGGCGGGCTCCCTTCGCAGCCCCAGACCGACGGTCCGGGGAAGTAGTCCGCCCCGTCGTGGCGGAAGATGATGTGCGGGACCATGCCGTTCGGCCATTGCCCTTCGAAGAGGGTCTCGATCTCGGTCCAGGCGCGGTCGAGGTCGAACTCGGCGAAGCCCAGCGCGGCAACCGCCGAGTCCCAGTTCCACTGATGGGGATAGAGCCGCGCCGAGGGCACGGTGAAGCCGTCCCGGTCGTTCGCCTTCAGGATCTCGGCGGCGCGCCGGTCGAGATCGGCCATCGGATCAGCCCTTGACCGCGCCGGCCGCGAGGCCCTGCACCATGAAGCGCTCGAGCCAGAGGAAGATCGCCATGATCGGGACGGTCGCGATGACCGCGCCGGCCATCATCAGCTCGCGCGGCAGCTCGGAGGAGTTCAGGGAGGCGACGCCGCGCGGCAGGGTGAAGATCCCGGGGTCGTCGAGGAACATGAAGGCGAAGAGGAACTCGTTCCAGGCGATCATGAAGACGTAGAGCGCCACCGAGGCCAGCGCCGGCAGGCTGAGCGGCAGCGTGATCTTCAAGATCACGGCAGCCCGGCTCAGCCCGTCCATCAGCGCAGCTTCCTCGATTTCGGCCGGCAGCCCACGGAAGTAGCCCTGCAGCATGTAGAGCGCGACCGGGATCGTCGTGGCCGGATAGACCAACATCAGGCCGGTCAGGGTGTTGCGCAGCTCGAGCTGGCTGAAGACGGCGTAGATCGGCAGCACCAGAACGATGGCCGGCACCATGTAGATCAGCAGGATCGACTGAGCCCAGACGTCGCGCCCCGGAAAGCGCAGCCGGGCGACCGCATAGGCGCCCGGAACCGCGATCAGCAGGGTCAGGATCACCGTCGAGAGCGAGACGATGGCCGAGTTCAGGATGTAGTCGCCGAAGTTGAACTTGACGAAGAGTTCAATATAGCTGCCGAAGAGATCGTCCCGCCCGAGGTCGATGGAGAAGTCCAGCGGATTGGCCAGCAGCGCGGCCTGGCTCTTGAAGCTGGTCATCACCATGACGTAGAAGGGCAGCGCCACGAAGACCGTAAAGAGGACGAAGCCGACGCCCCGGGCGATGCCGATCATCAGGCGCTCGAAATCGTAGCGGCTCAGGCGGCCCAGGGGCGCCCCGCCGAGGCAGAGCCAGTTGGCCTGCGCCACCGCGCCGGCGAAGAGCAGCAGCGCGACCGCCTGCCAGAAGGTCGCCTCGGCCAGCGGCAGGCCGAAGGGCGCGCCCAAGGTCAGCACCAGCAGGACCGCCAGGATCGTGCCGCAGGAGACCGTCCAGCTCCGCCCCGTCCGCGATTCCTGTGGCGTCAGCAGGATCGCCGCGGCACCGGCCAGCCCGGCGATTGCGGCCACACCGACCGGCGGCCGCGTCGGGGCGCCGGAGACCAGGGCCAGGGTCACGCCGATCACGATCATGCCCAAGGCGCCGAAGACCAGGCCCGAGACCGCGCCGACGCTGGCGCCGGAGCGCAACCCGAAGCCGCCTTGTTGCGCGATTGCGGCCATCTCAGCCCTCCTTCGGCGAGAAGCGGAAGAAGACCAGAGCGAAGGCGAGCAGGACGGCGAAGACCACGACCGCCACCGCCGCACCGGCGCCGATGTTCGACAGTCCGATCGCCTGCTCGTAGACGTCGACGGTCAGAGTCCGCGTGCCCGCGGCTCCGCCGGTCATCAGGAAGATGTCGTCGAACTTGTTGAAGGTCCAGATGAAGCGCAGCAGGAAGAGGATCGCCAGGATGGTCGCGAGCTGCGGCAGTGAGAGGTACCAGAACTGCTGGAAGGGCGTCGCGCCGTCGATCTCGGCGGCCTCGTACATGTCGGTGTTGATCGACTGCATGCGCGCCAGGATGAAGAGGAAGGAGAGCGGGAAGTAGCGCCAGGCCTCGAAGACGATCACCGTGGTCAGGGCCAGGCGGAACTCGATCTCCAGGCCGAAGAGATTGAAGCTCGCCGCCGTCCTTTGGCCGAGAAAGTTGATCGGCGAATCGGTGGCGCCCATCTGCGCCAGGATCGCGTTCAGCGCGCCGGAGTTGGGGTCGAGCAGGGTGACCCAGGTATAGGCGACCGCGATCACCGGGGCGACATAGGGGAAGAGGAAAAGGCCGCGCAGGAAGGCCCGGCCGCGGAAGGCCTGGTTGAGCAGCAGCGCCGCGAAGAGCCCCAGGACGAGCGCGCCGCCGGTGCCGAACACCGTGTAGAGCATGGTGGTCCAGAGCACGTCCCAGAACTCCGAGGCGTCGAAGACGCGCCGGAAGTTATCCAGCGTGAACTCGAGGCTGGTCAGGGGGTTGCGGCCGACGCCCTCGACCCGCGGCGGCGAGCCCTCGAGCAGAGCTTCCGCATCCTCGACGGCGGTCTCGAAGGTCGCGGTGGCGCGCAGCCGCTCGCGGGCCCGCGGCACCAGGTCGCCGAAGACGCAGCGCAGCCTGCCGTCCGCCAGGGTGCAGCGCGGATCTTCGACCGCCAAGACGACGCCTTCGGGCGCGGCGTCCTCGAAGGCGACGCCGCGGAGCGGCTGGTTGGGGGAGGGGTTGCGGACCGTGTAGACGACCTCGACGCCCTCGCCGGCGGCGACCGCCTCGGCGCGCACGCGCTCCGAGACCTTGGGCGCGGGCGGCCGCAGGTCGGCGAGCTGGATCGGCTTGGCGCTGATCCAGAAGTTCGCCAGCAGCGGCAGGGCGACGATCAGGGCGACGATCGCAAAGGTCGGGCCCAGCATCATCCAGGCCAGTCGCGCCTCGCGCTTCTGCAAGGGGCCCGCGCCTTTGGGCGCACCGGCAGGGGGCCTGGGCGACATGGTGTCCTTCTTTTCCTCGCCGGCGGACGACCGGGAAGCGTTCCTAGAGCTTTGCCAGCTCCGCGTTGATTGTCTTGGCGGCCTCCGCGGCCGAGATCTCGTCGTCGATGAACTGGCGCACGACCCGATTGACGATCTGGCTGTTGACCACCTTGGAGGCGGCGGAAAGCTGGCCCTCGGCCACGCCCCATCTCTGGGCGGTATCGAGCCCGGAAACGATCGCCTCGATCACCTCCGGCGGATAGATCTCGGTCAGTGGCGCCTTGCGGTCGACGCCGACCGGCAGCCCGGACCAGGCCTTGACGAACTTCTCCGGGTCGTCGCCGTCGCCGCGCCGCACCGGGAACTTGCCCTCGGGGGCGATCGACAGGGTTTGGACATAGCCTTCGTCCAGCGCATACTTCACGAACTCGATCGCCGCATCGGTATTGGCGTTCGTGGTCACACCTAGATATCGGATGTCCGCCCAGGCCGCGCCCTCCGGGTTGGAAGGGCCGGAAACGGCGGTGACGACGCCGCTGGCGCCGGCCAGGTCGCGGCTGGTCGGATCGTCGTTGATGGTCGGCGGCGCGCTGTCGCGCAGGCCCGCCAGCTCGTCGAGGATGAAGGGCGACCAGATGATCATCGCCGCCTTGCCGGCGAAGTAGAGCTCGCGCGATTGTTTCCAGTAGAGCTCGCCTGGCGGCGAGGCCTTGGCGATGGCCTTGTAGAACTCCAGGCTCTCGACCAGCTTCTTCTCGTCGAAGCCGGTGATGCCCTTCGGGCCGACCGGGGTCGCGCCGTTGGCGAGAAGGACATGCTCCAGGACCTGGCTCATGAAGTTCTCGTCGATCTTGGTCGCCGCGACGAAACCGTAGACCTCGGGCGGATTGTGCAGTTTTGCCAGGGCGGCGCGGATCGCGTCGTAGGACGTTGGCGCCGCCAGCCCCGCGGCCTCGAAGAGATCCCTGCGGTAGATCACCATCTGGGTCCAGCCATCGACCGGAACCGCGGCGAAGTCGCCGTCGATATCCGCCGTCTCGAGGGCGCCCGGCGCGAAGGTCTTGACGTCCAGCTCTTCCAGCGCCTCGGTGTTGGCATCGATGTCGAGGATCCCGGCCTCAGCCCAAGGCTGCACATATTGCAGGGTGTGATAGATCACGTCCGGCAGGTCGTTGGCGGCGAAGGCGGCCGTCGCGCGCTTGCCGAGGTCGGTCTCGGTGACCGGGATCACCTCGACAGCCACGCCGGTCTTGGCCTCGAAGTCTGCCGCCAGCGCCTCCTGCTTGGCGAGGCGCTCAGGTTGCTCCTCGGTGGTCCAGAAGCGGATCGAGTCCGCGGCGGCGGCCTGGGCGAACAGTAGTGCCGCCGCGGCCGCCGCGATCGGCGCTCGCGCCTTGCTGGTCAGCATCCTCCATACTCCCTGGTGCATTTTCCTTGGAACCGCCGCGCCGTTGTGCGATCGCGTTCAGCAGGGCCCGCAGCGATTCCGGTGTCCGGCCAGGCGGCCCGTCCGATGCGCGCTCGATCAGTTTCGCCGGCCGCAGCTCCTGAAGATCCTTGGCCCGGCGGCCGCGCATCAGGCCAAGCAGCATCTCGGCCACCCGCGTGCCCGCGGTCTCGCTTTCCTGAGAGAAGGTGGTCAGCGGCGGGTCCATGAACTCGGCGTGTGGAACGTCGTCGTAGCCGATCACCGAAACTTCCTCGCCGACCCTCAGCCCCCGCGCGCCCAGCGCCCGGGCGGCGCCGATGGCCACGGCATCGCGCACGCAGATCAAGGCGGTCGGAGGGCGTTCCAAGGCCATCAACGCGTCGGCCGCGCCCCAGCCGTCCGCCTCCTTGAGGCCGGCACGGCGGATCAGCGCCCGGTCGTCGTCGAGACCGAGGGCGTCTCTGGCCGCCCGGTAGCCGGCCAGCCGCTCGCGGGCGAAGTTGAAGGCGCCGGGCGCGGCGATGAAGCCGATCCGGCGATGGCCGAGCCCGGCGAGCCGTTCGGTCGCCTCGGCGAAGGCGCGCCGGTTGTCCATGTCAAACCAGGCGTACTGGCTCGGGTTCTCGGTGCGGCCATAGCTGACGAAGGGGACGCCGCGCTGGCGCAGGTAGGCGATGCGCGGGTCGCGGGTTTCGGTCCGGGTCACGATGAAGCCATCGACCTTGCGCGAGGCGATCAGCCGGTCGTAAGCCTCGCGCCAGCGGTCCGGGCCGGGCGCGGTCGCGACCATCAGGTCCAAGCCCTCGCGGTCCAGGGCCCGGGTCACGCCGCGGAGGAACTGTGCGAAGAAGGGGCTTGCGATGTCCGGGCCCTCGCCGGTGAGCACCACGCCGACGGTATCGACACGGCCGCGTTTCAGGTTCCGGGCCATGCTGGATGGACGATAGCCGCAGCGGTCGGCGGCGCCGCGCACCCGCTCGCGGGTCTGCTCCGCGATGTCGGGATAGCCGTTCAGCGCGCGCGAAACCGTACTCTTGGCCAGCCCCAGTTCCTGCGCCAGGGTATTGAGAGTCACGCCGCTCTTCGCCGGCATTCCCGCAGCTGCCTCCCATGGCTTTGTTCATTGTCTGGTTTTCCACCATTGATGCGCAACGGGCGGCCGGATTCAACGAAACCTTTCCGAAACCGTTTTCGGTGGCGCGGCGCGATCGGATTTCAACCCGCGTCCGTTGTCCGCTCAGGGGAGGGCCTACATCTGGACCAGCCGCCCCTTCTTCTTCTGGGGGCTCGGCGCGTTCTTGGCCGTGAAGCGATGGTCCTCGAGCAGCTTTAGCAGGTCGAAGGAGCTGACGATCCCGACGATCTTCTTCTCGTGGGTCACGACGACGTGGTGGATCCGGTGCTTGCGCATGATCTTCGCGGCCATGCTGACGTCGTTGTAGGCCGGCAGGCAGTGGACCCGGTCGGACATGATCCGCTTGACCGGGGTTTCGCCCTTCAGCTTTCGCGCCAGGTCGGCGGTGGAGACGATTCCCTTCGCCTCGCCGTCCGGCCCGACGATCGGGATCGCGTGAATCCGGTTGCGCTCCAGAATGCCCCGAACGTGGTCGACACTTTGGTGAGGTTGGGCGGTGATCACCCGCTTGGCCATGAGATCGGCGATCTTCACATTCATTCGGCGCTCCTTGTACTCTCGGCCGCTCCACCCCGGCGCAGCGCTGGCCGGTGCCGACCCCGCTAGAGCAGCCTGCGTTCATTCGAACGCAGATAAGCTGCTCTATCTATATGAAATAGATCAAATTATCTGCGCTCAATTGATTCCAATTGAGCGCAGTTTGATCTAGACCGTCTCCGGCTCCATCCTGATCGCCCCGCAGGGGCACTCCGCGGCGCACATCCCGCAACCCTTGCAGTAGTCGTAGTTGAAGCGGAAGCGTGCGCCGGGTCCCAGCTTGATCACCGCGTTGTCCGGGCAGATGCCGTAGCAGTTGTCGCACTCGAAGCAGTTGCCGCAGGACAGGCAGCGCCGCGCCTCGAAGAGGGCGTTCTCCTCGTTGAGGCCTTGCAGCACCTCCTCGAAGCTGCTCTGCCGGCGCACCAGGTCGAGCTGGCCCTGGACCCGCTGCGGCGCATCGTCGTAGTACCAGGTGTTCAGCAGGTCGAAGCTGGCGAGCTCGTGCTTGGGCGGCTTCTCGTAGCGCGCGCCCCTGAGCCAGGCATCGATGTTGCGCGCCGCCTTCTTGCCATGGCCGACTGCGACGGTGACCGTCCGTTCCGAGGGCACCATGTCGCCGCCGGCGAAAAGGCCTTCGCGCCCGGTCATCATCTGCGGGTCGACCCGGACCACGCCGTCGCGCGCGACCTCGACACCAGGGACCGCTTCGAGGAAGCTGGTGTCGACGTCCTGGCCCAGGGCCAGGATCAAGGTGTCGGCCTCCAGGGTCTCGAACTCGCCGGTCGGCTGCGGGCGGCCGTTCTCGTCGATGACCATCTTCTCGACCGTGAAGGTGGTCTCGTCGATCTGCTTGATCGTCCGCAGCCAGTGGATCATGACCCCTTCCTCCTCGGCCTCCCGGGCCTCGAAGTCGTGGGCCGGCATTTCCTTGCGCGAGCGGCGGTAGACGATCATGGCCTCGTCGACGCCCAGGCGCTTGGCCGTACGGGCCACGTCCATGGCCGTGTTGCCGCCGCCGTAGACGACGACGCGGCGGCCCAGCTGCGGCGGCTCGGCGCCGGTCTCCATCTCGCGCAGCACCGAGACCGCGTCGAGGATCTTGCCGGCGGCATGGGCCGGGATCTCGGTGCGCTTGGCAAGGTGCGCGCCGACGGCGACGAAGACCGCATCGAAGCCGTCGTCCCGGAAGGCGGCCTCGATGTTCTCGACCTTGGCGTTCAGCTCCAGGGTCACGCCCATGTCGACGATGCGCCGGATCTCGGCGTCCAGGACGTCGCGCGGCAGGCGGTACTTCGGAATACCGAAGCGCATCATCCCGCCCGCCATGGGCCCGGCCTCGCGGATTGTCACACCGTGGCCGAGCCGGGTCAGGTGGTAGGCGGCGGAAAGGCCGCTGGGGCCGGCACCCACGATCAGCACCCGCTTGCCGCTGGGCTCGGCCTCGAAGCTGGGCGCGAGCCCCTTCTCGATGGCGAAATCGCCGAGGAAGCGCTCGACCGCATGGATGCTGACGGCGGAGTCGAGCTGGCCGCGGTTGCAGGCATCCTCGCAGGGGTGATAGCAGACCCGGCCCATCACGGCGGGCAGCGGATTGTCCTCGAGCAGGCTCTGCCAGGCCGCGGCATAGTCGCCCTCCTCGGCGTGGTACAGCCACTTCTGGATGTTCTCGCCGGCCGGGCAGGCGTTGTTGCAGGGCGGCAGGCGGTCAAGGTAGACCGGCCGTTCGTTACGCCAGGTACCGGTCTGGTTGGCCAAGCTGGTGCCAGGATCCAGGGTGATCGCGAAGGGCAGCCCGTTGTCGGTCTTGGTCGCATCCGTCATGCCTGCGCCTCCTCCGGCAGAAGCCCGTACCTGTCCACGTTGGCGTCGGCCATCCTCTGGATCGCGGCGATGCGGTCCCGGTCCTCGGCGCCCTTCTTGAAGAGATGCGCGAAGCGGCGCTGCAGGCGCAGGTAATCCTCGACCGGGGCCTTGCGGCGGATCTTCTTGACCGCGGTGACCTGGCCGTGCTCCGCCTCGAAGAGCGGGAAGAGCCCACTCTCGACCGCCAGGCGCGCGACCTTGATGGTGTCCGCCGCTTGGGAGCCCCAGCCCAGCGGGCAGGGCACCATGATGTGGATGTAGCGCGATCCGCTCATGGCCATGGCCTTTGTCACCTTGGCCTCCAGGTCGTGCAGGTCGGCGACCGTGGCGGTGGCGACGTAGGGGATGTTGTGGGCCATGGCGATCTGCGGCAGGTTCTTGCCGGTCCCGAAGACGTTGCCCGGCGCCTCGCCGACCGCGGGGGTGGTCGCGGTCCGGGCGGTCGGCGGCGTCGCCGAGGAGCGCTGCACGCCGGTGTTCATGTAGGCCTCGTTGTCGTAGCAGATATAGAGCACGTCGTCGTTGCGCTCGAACATGCCCGAGAGGCAGCCGAAGCCGATGTCGACCGTGCCGCCGTCGCCGCCCTGGGCGACCACCTTGACGTCGTCGCGGCCTAGGCGGCGCAGGCCGGCGGCAACCCCGGCGGCCACCGCCGGCGCGTTGCCGAAGAGCGAGTGCAGCCAGGGGATCTGCCAGGAGGTCTCGGGATAGGGGGTGGTGAAGACCTCCAGGCAGCCGGTGGCGTTGACCGCGACCAGCTTGCCCTCGGCGGCGCGCATCGCGGCGTCGAGGGCATAGCGGGCGCCCAGGGCCTCGCCGCAGCCCTGGCAGGCCCGGTGGCCCGAGGTGATGGCGTTGGAGCGCTCGGTCGAGGCCTGCACGCTGCGGGCCTCTTCGTCCATCAGTCGGTTACCCACGGTGTGCGTGCCGGTCTGGTAGAACTTGACCTTCTGAAGCGCATCTCCGTCTGTCATGGCCTGGGTTCCTTTCGTCAGGACACGCGCCGCACCAGGCCCGGGTTCAGGGCCTTGAGCAGGTTCTCGGCGATCGGGCCGGAGTGGCGAACGTCGCGGGCCCGGGACAGCTGCTCGTGCACCACCTCCCAGTTGAGGTCTAGGAAGGTGACGTCCTCGAGGCTGTCGCGGGCCGCCCGCTCGAAGAGCTCGGCCAGGGACTTGCGCGTGATGACCCGGCCGCCGAGGCCGGCGATCACGGTGTAGACCGGCAGCGCATGGCCGCGCAGGGCCATGCGGACGTTGGAGGCAAGCACTCCGCCGAGACCCGGCGCCAGGCTCTTCTCCAGGCAGACCACCCGCCGGGCCCCCTCCAGAGCCTCGCGCAGCTCGGCCAGGGGGAAAGGCCGGAAGGACGAGATACAGACACTGCCGATGCTGGCGCCGGCCTCGCGCTGGGCGTCGACCACATCCTTGATCGTGCCGTTGATCGACCCGAGGGCGACGACCACGGTCTCCGCGCCCTTGCTCCGATAGGTCCGCAGCAGGCCGCCCGACTCCCGGCCGAAGACCTCGGCGAACTCGGCGGCGATCGGCGGGATCCGCTCCAGCGCTTCCATCTGCTTCTGGTGCGCGAGGTAGCGGACCTCGGAAAAGGCCTCCGGCCCGACCATGGCGCCGATCGAGTAGGGCTTGGCGGGGTCGACCTGCTGGACCGGCTCGAAGGCCGGCAGGAAGGCGTCGACCTGTTCCTGGGTCGGGATGTCGACCCGCTCGTAGGCGTGGGTCAGGATGAAGCCGTCCATGCAGACCATGACCGGACAGCTCAGCGACTCGGCCAGCTTGAAGGCCTGGATGTGGAGGTCGGCCGCCTCCTGGTTGGTCTCGGCGTGGAGCTGGATCCAGCCGGCGTCCTTCATCGCCATGGAATCGCTGTGGTCGTTCCAGATGTTGATCGGCGCCCCGATTGCCCGGTTGCCGACGGTCATGACGATGGGCAGGCCCAGACCGGCGGCGTTGTAGACGGCCTCGGCCATGTAGAGCAGGCCCTGGCTGGCGGTCGCCGTATAGGCCCGGGCGCCGACCGCCGAGGCGCCGATCGCCACCGAGAGCGCGGCGAACTCGGACTCGACGTTGATGAACTCGCAGTTCTCCAGCTGGCCTGATTTTACCAGGGCGCCGACGCCCTCGACGATGTGGGTCTGCGGCGTGATCGGGTAGGCGCAGACGACTTGCGGTCGGCAGAGCGCGACCGCCTCTGCCACCGCCTGGGAGCCTTCGATCTGCTTCAGCATGGGTTTCGTCCTCCCCTCTCGACAGCCCTCAGGCCGCCTTGGCGATCTCGTAGGCGTCGCGGGCGGCGGCGACGTTCGCCTCGGCGATGGCGCGCGGAAACTTGTCGCGGATCGCCTTCTCGACCGACTCGAAGGCCAGGAGCCCGGTGATCGCGGCGAAGCCGCCCAGCAGGGCGGCGTTGGGCACCGGCCGGCCGACGTGGTGCAGCGCCAGCTCGGTCGCCCCGAGGTCGCAGACGTGGTGCGGCGGGAAGCCGGCGACGAAGTCGGCGATTCCCAGCTCCTCGAAGCTGCGAGTCGAGTTGATCAGGATGTAGCCCTCCGGCTTCAGGCCCGAGAAGACGTCGACCGAATGCAGCAGGGTCGGGTCCTGGATGATCAGGGCGTCGGGCTCCAGGATTGGCTCGCGCAGCCGGATCTCCTGGTCGTCGACCCGGCAGAAGGAGACCACGGGTGCGCCCATGCGCTCCGAGCCGAAGCTGGGGAAGGCCTGGGCGTGCTTGCCTTCGTCGAAGGCGGCAACCGAAAGCAGCTCGGCGCCGGTGACGACGCCCTGGCCGCCGCGGCCGTGAATGCGGATCTCGAACATTTTTTCGCCTCCCGAGCGCCATACCTAGCGCGAGGCGGGGCGGCCCCTCTTTGATCCTGATCAATCGGGCCGAACGATGTCAGGCCGTGCGCCATCGTGCGGACCGCCGCGACGGGCTATCGCGCCTGTTTTTTGATCAAGATCAATGATTTCTCTCGTCAATCGTGAATGATCGTTTCATGAGAAACGACCGGCGAGCCGAAGGGGACGGAGTGCTGTGCAGGTGAAATCCAAGCACCGCAAGGCCGGATCGGCAAAGCCGCAGGCGGCGGGGCCGCTTGCCGCAGCCAAAAGCAAGCAGCGCCGGGGCGACGCGCCCGAAAAGGACGGGGGCCAGCGCGACGATGCCGAGCTGCATCACCGGCTCCGGCTGCGCAACACTCGGCTGTCCGACTATCCGGCCCTGAAGGAGATCATGGACCTGGTCTACGGCCACGCGGGCGGCGCTTGGTCGCGGGCGCAGTTTGAGTCGCAGCTCGCCCACTTCCCGGAGGGCCAGATCTGTCTCGAGGACAAGGGCAGGGTCATCGCCGCGGTGATCAGTGTCGTCGTCGACTACAAGAAGTTCGGCGACTTTCACACCCATCGGGAAATCACCGGCAACGGCCATCTGACCACCCACGACCCGACCGGCGACACGCTCTACGGCGTCGACGTCTTCGTCCACCCGGACTACCGCGGCCTCCGCTTGGGCCGTCGTCTCTACGATGCCCGCAAGGAGCTTTGCCGCAAGCTGAACCTGCGGCGGATCGTCTTCGGCGGACGCATCCCGGGTTACGACAGCTACAGCGACAGGATGACCCCGCAGGAGTACATCGACGAGGTCAGGAAGCGCGAGATCTACGACCCGGTGCTGACCTTTCAGCTGAGCAACGACTTCCACGTCCGGCGGGTCATCACCGGCTATCTGCCCGAGGACGAGGAATCCCACGGTTACGCGGTGATTTCGCAGTGGTTCAACATCGACTTTGAGGAGCGCAAAAGGCTTCTGGGGGAGCCGAAGCGGATCGTCCGGGTGGCGGCGGTGCAGTGGCAGATGCGGCCGGCGGCGACCTTCGACGTCTTCCGCTCGCACCTCCGGTACTACATCGACGTGGTCGCCGCGTATCAATGCGACTTCGCCGTCCTGCCAGAGTATTTCAACGCCTCGCTGATGTCGCAGTTCTATCCCCACGTCAAGAGCGACGCCGAGGCGATCCGCTCGCTCTCCACCTACACCGAGCGGATCCGCGCCTATATCTCGGACCTGGCGGTGCAGTACAACATCAACATCGTCGCCGGCAGCCTGCCCGAGTACAAGGACCACGTACTCCGCAACGTCTCCTTCCTCTGCCGGCGGGACGGCAGCTGGGACTTTCAGTACAAGCTCCATCCGACCCCGGACGAGGAGCTTGAATGGGGTCTGCAGGGCGGCGACGAACTGAAGCTCTTCGACACGGACGAGGGCAGGATCGGGATCCTTGTCTGCTACGACGCCCAGTTCCCGGAGCTCAGCCGGCTTCTCGCCGAGCAGGGGATGCACATCCTCTTCGTGCCCTACTTGACGGATACCAAGAGCGGCTATCTGCGGGTCAGGCGCTGCGCCCAGGCGCGCGCCATCGAGAACGAATGCTACGTCGTCGCGACGGGGAGCATGGGGAACATCCCGAACCTGGGCTACATGGACATCCATTACTCCCAGTCGGCAATTTTCACGCCGTCGGATTTCGCCTTTCCACACGATGCGGTCAAGGCCGAGGCCACGCCGAACACCGAGACGACCCTGATCGCGGACCTCGACCTGGGCTTGCTCAAGGAGCTACGCAGCCAGGGTTCGGTGCGGAACTTCCAGCAACGCCGCCTGGATCTCTACCAGGTGCGCTGGAAGGGGAAGCCGATCGGCCCGGGGCGACCGGCCAAGGGGGCCAAGAACTAGACCGACCCGGCAGCGCAAGCCGGCCCGCTCGGGCGCGGCGGTGCGGGTTGTGCGACGTCGAGTGCCGTCGTCGCCGAAGATGTGAGACGAGACGAGTCATGGAGCAGTTGTTGCTCAAGTCGATAGCCCTGCGTTCCGGCGCGGTGAAGACAGAGGGTCCCGCCTTGGAGGATTCGCGCTTCGAGTTTGGCGTCACGCCCTTCTACTTCCTGCGTCACGGGGAAACCCGGGAGACCGAAAGGGGAATCGTCCAGGGTCAGAACGACACCCGGCTGATCGACAAGGGCCGCCAGTCCGCGGTCAAGGCTGCGGACGCGCTCGACGGCGTCCTGCTTCGCTCGATCCATGCGAGCCCGCTGAAGCGGGCCTGGGAGACGGCCTCGATCCTGTCGCTCCTCAGGGGCGTCCCGGTCTTTCCGGTGCCGGGCCTGATGGAGAGGAACTGGGGCCCCTACCAGGGCCTCCACAAGGACCTGCGGCCTAGCGAGCCCAGTGACGACACAGTGGAAGGCCGCGAGGCCTTCGCCAAGCGGGTGATCGCCGCCATGCGTTCGATCAGCGGGCCGGCGCCGCTCGTGGTGGTGGCTCACTCGGGAGTCTTTCGGGTGCTTTGCGGCCACATCGGGCTCTCCGACAGCCCCCAGGTCACGGTTCCCAGCGGCTTGGTGCTGCGCTTCGAGCCGCCGGCAGTCCGGGGCCGGCGATGGCGCCTCGGCGTCGTCGCCTGATCCCGCCGGCCGGCGAAGAAGCGCCGGGTTCTATCTGAAGACTTCCGAAGGCTCAGCGCTCAGCCGTTCCAAGAGGGCGTTGACGATCACCGTCATGATATCCTGTATGACCCGCTGCCGGTCGTGGTTGACGATGATCGGGATATGTCCGCGGTCGGCCTCCGACAGGAGGTGAGCCTGGAGACGCCAGATCGAGCCGAAGTTGTCCAGATAGCGTTGGGCCCGGCGCCGGTCCACCTGCTCGCCGCGACCCATGAAGCGCCGGCGGAGCTGCTGCGGGTTGAGCACCGCCAGCATGATCGGAATCACGATGGCGCTGCTGTCTGAGGGCACCTTCTCGACCAGGGAATTCTGAATGTGGACGCCTTCCAGGATGAGCGAGGCCCCTTCGTTGAGCGAACGCCGAATCACTGCCTCGCAGGGCACCGAGAGCAGCTCGGCCTGCGCCTGATAGCCGTCGATCAGCAGACCGTCGGCGTCTCCGTGCTTGGCGGACAAGGCGCGCCAGGCGTCGTAGGACGAGCGGTGAAGGACCGGCATAAGGCGTTCGGGAATCATCATCCGCATCACCTCGCGCAGCAGGTCGGTCGACTGGGTGCGCGCGATGTCCAGACGGTGTGCGACCTCCGTTGCGATGGCGCTCTTTCCGGTGCCGCTGGCTCCGCCGATCATGAGCACGATCGGTTGCTCTCGCCGCCGAAAGTTGACCAGCACGAGATATCGCCGCGCCTTCTCGCGGCCGAGCGCGACCCGGAGGTAGCGGTAGGTGAGGAAGCCGAGATGCCGTGATTGGATCTCCGACTGCCCCTTGTTCATCATGTGGGTGAACAGGGCGGCCGTGACCGTCGTGGACTCCTCGTAGGAAAGCCCGCTCGATTCGAGAAGCCGCCGGTGCTCCTGCCGGGAGAACTGCCGCGCATGGCCCTCGGCATCGCGCACCAGGATCGTCCCGGTCAGCGCGGCCGGCTGCTGGTAGCGCTGGACGACGCTGGGCCCGAAGCGCGCGATGTGCTTCAGGACGGTCTCGCGCAGCTCGACCGTCGTGATCTCCGGCCGCTCGCTCAGCTCGTCCCGAACCTCGGAAGCGAGGGCGTAGGCCTCCTCGAAGGGCAGCCCGGATTCCTGGAGCGAATGGGTCAGGATACCTCTGAGGAAGGGGATCTTCGTCGGGGTTTCGCCCGGCTCGACCACAAGTGTCTTGGCCATGGAGTCTTTCCGGCCCCTTGTTGTCCGCGGCGCGCGATCAGTCCTCGTCGGTCGACCAGGCCGCAGCCGTGACCACCTGGTCCTGGAGGACCTTGGTCATCCACTTTAGCTCGGAAAGCACGGCCTTGACGACATCGCCGACGCTGATCATGCCGACCAAGGCATCTCCACGGACGACGGGCAGGTGGCGGATCTGCCCCATCAGCATCTGCTCCATGATCTCCTGCGTGCTGCTTTCCGGCGTGCAGGTGATCACCGAGCGGTTCATCAGGTCGGCGGCGTGCATTTCGAGCGCCGCCGGGCCGTGCTCGGCGACGCTCGCGACGATGTCCCGCTCAGAGATGATGCCGGCCATGTCTTTCCCCTCGCTCTTGACCACCGCCGCGCCGATCCCTTCGCGCCGAAGCGTGGCCGCGACGTCGCAGACGCTTGCCGCCGCGGCGATCGAGATCACCCGGTCGCCCTTCGCCGCCAGTATCTCCGAAACCTGCATGGCACACCTCCTTTCGATCCTGCACCCGGTGACGCCAAGCCGATGCGTCAGGCCTGGTCGGTCCGCACCCGAGCCCTCGATCCGAGCTATGTTCCTCGGCCCCTACGAGGGGCGGTCGGCTTGCTGGGCAGCCCGGCCTCGGCAGCGCGGCCTCAGCGGACGCTGCGCCGGGCGATCGCTCTCGGCTTGCGGCGCCGCAGGCGGGTCGCCGAGGCCTGACGCTTCTCCGCGTTGGCGATCATGACTTCCTGGCAGCCCTTGCTCTCGCGGCCGCGGCCGCAGGGCTGGCGCTGGACGTACTCACCGTCGGCGGCCATGTCCCAGACGTTGCGCTGATCCTCGAGCTGGGTCTCGAAGAACCCGCAAAGATCCTCGCGATGCGCCGGGTCTTCGATCGGGGCTAGAAGCTCCACGCGGCTTTCCAGGTTGCGCCGCATCAGGTCCGCCGACCCGATGTAGTACTCCTCCTCGCCGCCGTTGCGGAAGTAGTAGATTCGCGCGTGCTCCAGGAAGCGGCCGACCACGCCGATCACCGAGACGTTCTCGGACAGACCCGGCAACCCGGGCCGCAGGCGGCAGCTGTCGCGAACGATCAGCTCTACCTTGACCCCGGCGCGCGAAGCCTTGTAGAGGGCCTCGGTGATGTGGGCGTCCTCGAGCGCGTTGGTCTTGAAGCGGATCAGCCCGGGGGACTCCTCGCTGTGCACCTCGATCTCCCGCTCGATCTTGGCCAGCAGCGCCTTCTTCAGGAACTTCGGCGCGGTCAGCAGCTTGCGGTAGCGGCGCGACGGCTTGCAGCCGCTGGTCAGGTAGTTGAACAGCTCGGTCAGGTCGTGGCCGATATCGTCGTCGCAGGTGAGCAGGCCGAGGTCCGAATAGATCCGCGCGGTGCCGGCATGGTAGTTGCCGGTCCCGATGTGCGCGTAGCGGCGCAGGCCGGCATAGTCCTGGCGAACGACCAGGATCGACTTGCCATGGGTCTTCAGCCCGATGACGCCATAGGTGACGTGGATCCCGGCCTCTTCCAGGCGGTTCGCCCAACGGATGTTCGCCGCCTCGTCGAAGCGGGCCTTGAGCTCGACTGCCACGGCGACCTGCTTGCCGTTGCGTGCGGCCTCGATCAGGTACTCCAGGATCTCGGTGTCGGCCGAGGTCCGGTAGAGCGTCATCTTGATGGCCCGGACCTTGGGGTCCTGGCTCGCTTCCCGGACGAAACGCTCCACCGAGGTTGCAAAGGATTCGTAGGGGAAGCTCAGGAGAATCGAGCCGGCCTCGCGGATCAGGTGGAAGATGCTCCGCCGGTCCTGGAGCTTGACGTTGGTCACCGGACGGTGGTCCGGATCGTGCAGCTCGGGGAAGTCCAGGCCGGCCAGCTCCATCAGATCACGGATACCCAGGAGGACGTCGGACTCGAAGACGTCGGCGGCCTCGTCGAGGCCCAGCTCGGCGGCCAGCATGCCGCGATGGAGCTCGCCCATCCCGGCGCTGATCTCCAGCCTGACGAAGGGCGCGAACTTACGGTAGCGCAGTTCCGTCTCGATCATGCTCAGGAGGTCTTCGGCCTGATCCTCTTCCAGCTCGGTGTTGGCGTTGCGGGTGACCCGGAAGAACTCGCAGGACTCGACCTCCATCTCGGGGAACAGCAGGTCGAGGTTGTGGGCCATCACCTCCTCCAGCGGGATGTAGTGCTGGGAGTCCCCGATACGCAGGAAGCGGGGCACGCCCGAGCCCAGCGGAACCTTGATGCGGTTCATGATCGGCTCTTCATCGTCCCGGTAGCGCAGGGTGACCAGAAGGCTGAGCGACAGGTTGGAAATGAAGGGGAAGGGATGCGCCGGGTCCATGGCGAGCGGTGTCACCAGGGGCAGGATGTTCGTCAGGTAGTGCTCGCGGACGGCTTGTTTCTGCTCGTCGGACAGCTCCTCGTACTCGGCGATCACGATTCCCTTTCGGGCGAGCGACTTGACCAGCTCCAGGTAGATCTCGCGCATCCGCAGCTGCAGCTCCTTGACCGCTGCTGTGCATTCGGAGATCTGCTCTTGCGGCGTCCGGCCGTCGACCGTCAGCTGGTGGACGTTGGCGGCCAGCTGCTGCTTCAGGCCGCCGATGCGCTTCATGAAGAACTCGTCGAGGTTCGAACTGGCGATCGCCAGGAACTTGAGCCGCTCAAGCAGGGGAATCCTCTTGTCCTGCGCTTCGTGCAGCACCCGGCTGTTGAAGCTGAGCCAGGTCAGCTCGCGGTTGAGGTAGAATTCCGGCGCGCGGAGGTTCATTGCGGGCGGCGCGGGCCGGGGCACCGGCGCCTCGGCCGCCGCGGATTCCGGCGTCGCTTTCTCGACCACGGCTTCCTCGGGCGAGGCAGCTCCGGCCTCCGCGGCCTCGGGCTCGGTTGCCGGCGCGGCCGCGGGCGGCTCCGCCGGGACGCCGGGCAGGCGACGCCGCACGCGCCCGTCACCGGTCCTCAGGGGCGTCACGGTCGAAGCGGTCTCCTGACTGCCGATGTCACCTGTGCCTGTCCTGGGTCGACCTGCCATGTCTCCTGTGTCCTTCTGCTAGCTCGCCCTGAGGCCGAGCGTTCGGCCGGCGCCGCGCCGGCGGACCGCCTATTCGGCGGCTTGTGGAACCTCCGCTTCGGCTGCTTCCAGCCACTGGGTGCGGGCGATCTTGCGGCTCATCCGGTAGATCCGGCTCAGGGTCTCGATCATCTCCATCTCGCGCGTGAAGGTCTGTAGCCGGTTCGGCTCATCCGCCACCAAGCGGCTTAGCTCGTATCTTGCGGTCTCTTCGGCCAGGGCCGCCATATCTTTCTTCATACGTTTGACCTGCCAGGCGGCCTTGCTGTCTTGTTCCCGCACCGACCGGATCGAGGCCTTGAAGGCCTGCGACACCTCGTCGAAGTAGTGGCGGATGACCTCCATGGTCGCCTTGCTGATGACCACCCCCTCTTCGATGCGGCGGCGTCCCGTGGTGACCAAGTTGGTCTCGATGATATCGCCGATCTGCTCCAGGTGATTGGCCACCTGAAGCAGCTCCATAACCTCGGCGGACTCCTCGCTGGTCAGTTCTCCAACGCTGATCTGCCCGAGGTATTCCACAATATGACCGTGGAGGGTGTCGATGTCGCTGTCCATATTGGCGAGGTTCTGGAGATCCTCTTCGGTCCCCGCCGTCATTGCCGGTAGTGAGGCATCGAGCATTTCGTCAACACAATCGCCCAGGCGACCGACTTCCCGGCGCGCCCGGTCCAGGGCCAGCGGCGGTGTCGAAAGCAGCTCCTTATCGAGATACTTGGGCTGGATCACGGCCACGGCCTCCAGGGGCCGGTCGGGAACCACCCATTCAGCGAAACGGGCGACCAGGCCTGCGGCGGGCAGGAACAGCGCCGAGAAGAAGATATTGAAGGTCGTGTGCGCGTTGGCGATCTGTCGGGGCGTCTCCGCGGCGAGCTTGTCCATGCCGACGGCCCCCTCCGCGACCGGCGAGAAGGCTCGTACGAAGTCCGCAAGGTAGGGGATGAACCAGACCGCGACGGCGACGCCGGCGACGTTGAAGGTCACATGGGCGACCGCCACCCGCACCGCTTCGCGTGGCTTGCCGATCGCCGCGAGGGCGGCGGTAACGCAGGTCCCGATGTTGGCCCCCATGATGAGCGCGATGCCGCCTTCGAGTGTGATCAGGCCCTGCGAGGCCATGGCGATCACCACGCCCGTGGTCGCCGAGGAGGACTGGACCAGGCCGGTGAAGGCTGCCGCGATTAGGATTCCGAGAGCCGGAGCCGAGACATCCTGCATGATTTGGATGAAGGGCTCGTAGCTGCGCAGCGGCTTCATGCCGGAGCTCATGATCCCCATCCCGAAGAAGATCAGGCCGAGCCCCATGACGAGACCGCCGTATTGCTTTATTCGCTTGGTCTTGCCGGTGAAGATCATGACGAAGCCGACGGCCACCAGAAGCAGCGCGTAGTGGGTGACCTTGAAGGCGACGATCTGTGCCGTGATCGTGGTGCCGATGTTTGCGCCAAAGATGACCCCGACGGCCTGCGACAAGGACATGAGGCCGGCCGTGACGAAGCCGACCAGCATGACCGTGGTCACCGATGATGACTGGATCACGGCGGTGACGAAGGTGCCGGTCAGAAGGCCCATGAAGCGGTTGGTGGTCAGCTTGCCGAGGATGTCCTTCATCCGGTTGCCGGCGACCCGCTTCAGCGCGTCGGCCATCTGTTCCATGCCGAAGAGGAAAATCGCCAAGCCGCCGAAGAGCTGCATGGCCATCCTGAACCAGTCGATCCCCTTGCTGTCGGAACTGGCGGCGAGGGCCGGCGCGGCGAGGAAGAGGACGAGCGGCAGGAGCAGGAAGAACAGGGCGATCCGCCAGTCCGTCCGCCACGCCGACGCCTCCCCGAGCGGCGCCGCCGCGGTCCGGCCCCGGAGGGCCACTGCCAGCCCGATAGGGCGGCCTGACCTTGCGTTTGTCTTATCCATCTTCCGCCTCCGCCTTGACGATCGTCACCGGGAGCGCCGCGCGTTGCACGACGCGTTCGGCCTTCGAACCGAGCAGGAGGTGCGGTAAGCCGGTGCGGCCCTTGCTCCCCATGACGATCATCCCTGCGCCCTCTTGTTCGGCGACCTCGAGGATCCTCGTCTCGGGGATGCCTCGGACGAGTTGCGTCGAAACGGCATCGAGCCGCAGCTCGGGATGGGTCTCGCCCGTCTTCTCTATGAACTGTTTCAGCATTTCGGCTGCGACATCCTCCATCGGGCGGAGCGCATCCGCTTCCGACCTCCGGTAGGACCCGGGCGTCTCGATCGGGTCGTGTACGACGTGCAACACCAGGACCGCCGCGCCGACCTGACCGGCGTATTTGCAGGCCCAGACTAGAGCGGCCTCGGAATCCTTCGAGAAATCGACGGCGACCAGAATCGGGCCTCTGCCGACCGGCGAGCCCTTCTGTCCCTGCGAAGCGTCCTTGACCAAGATATGCCTCCCCACCCAGGACCCAGACGGCACAGCCGCCCGACTTGAGACACGACACGGCGACCTAGCCGTACGGCCCTCGCATCGGGCAGCCTGCGATCTATCGGCCTAGAGCTTTGCTTGTCCCTGCGAGCCGCCCCGCAGCGCCTGCCGCCCCGAAAACCAGACGATCTTGCTCGACGCCGCTTGGCCCGTTGCTCCGACCGATGACTGGGAACTCAGACAGGTCGGCGCCGACATTTCCTTGACCTAGGTCAATTTATTGGCGTGGCCGCCGAACTATGATCGCAGTGGAGAGTTGCGAGACCCGACAGGTCGAAGGGTCGGTCGGGCATCAGAGAGTATCGGGTCGAGCGGTGGCCGCTCAGCGATGCGCCCCGGTCCGCCCTCCCTGATCGGCCTGGAGGGCCGAGGCTTCTGATGTCATGATGGTGCCTGTTGGCTGGCGGTATAGCGCGCGAGTAGGTCCGAGCCGGAGGGCCATGCAGTCTGGAATCTTGGGCTGACGCCCGACCACCGTATCCGATCACCTTCGGCGCGCAGGGCCCGAGCGCAGGGAGACGCAGATGGAGGGGGCTCTCGATCAGCTCGAGAGGTACTGGGAGGCGGTGGGGCTCTTCTTCGCCTTCGACACCTCGCTGCTGGCCGAGCCCGGCATCATCGCCCTGCTCATCCTCCAGGTCTTCCTGCTGTGCTGTTCGGCCTTTTTCTCGGGGTCGGAGACGGCTCTGTTCTCGCTGTCGCGCCTCGACCTGCAGAAGCTGCGGCGGGATCGGCATCCACGATCTGAAGCCCTGCACGCCCTGCTCGACCAGCCAAGGCGGCTGATCATCTCGATCCTCTGCGGCAACGAGTTGGTCAACATCGCGGCGACCGCGAACTTGGCCGGCATCCTCGTCGTGCTCTACGGAGAGGATCGTGCCGGATGGATCAACGTGCTTGTGATGTTTCCGCTTCTCCTGCTGCTGGGCGAGGTCACGCCCAAGACCATCGCGGTCAGTCACCCGATCAAGATCAGCGCCGGTCTGGTCGCCGGGCCGCTCAGCGCCTGGGCCAGGCTGATCACGCCGCTGCGGCGGGTCGTCCGGATGGCGGCGGAGAAGATCACCACCTGGATCGTCGGCGAGGAGCGGGCCCGGGAGAACATCCTCCAGGTCGACGAGTTCCGCACCCTGCTGGCCGAGGTCGCCGACGAAGGCATACTCGATGCCACAGAGAGGGTGCTGATCGACAACCTCCTGGAGGCCGGCGAGACCGAGATCGTCGAGATCATGACACCGCGCACCCGGGTCAATTTCCTCAGGGACGACATGAGCGTGCTGGAGGTGGTCGACCATTTCCGCGGCTTCCGCCACCCGCGGGTGCCGGTCTGCCACGAGCACCACGACAACCTGGTCGGCTTCGTCCACGCCGAGGATGTCCTGCGGCTGATCCTGGACGGCGCCGATCTCTCGAAGCTCACGCTCGAGCAGCTCCTCCATCCGCCGGTCGTGGCGCCACCGACCAAGTACGTCGACGAGATGTTCGACTTCTTCCAGGCCAACAACGCCCGCGCCGCCGCCGTCCTCAACGAGTTCGGCGGGATGGAGGGCTTCATCACCATGCGCGACATCATCAGCTTCATCTTCGGCGAGGTCTCCGAATCGGCCCCGGCGCAGGCCCTCTACGAAGAGCGCGACAAGAACATCTTCGAAGTGCCCGGCGACATGAAGCTCACCGACTTCGACGACCTCACCAACTTCGGCATCGAAGACCCTCGGATGACCACGATCGGCGGCGTGGTTTTCCGCTACCTCGACCGCCTGCCGGAGGTCGGCGACCAGGTCGTCATGGACGGCCTGATCGCGACCGTCCTCGAGATGGACGGCCACCGCCTGGCCCGCGTGCGCATCGCCAAGGGCACGCCTGGCGAAGACGAGGAGGCCGAAGACAAGGGCGACGACGAGGACGTCGAGGTGGCCGAGCCGGACGCGGGCAACGCCGAAGGGGATCGGGCGAGCCAGCCCGGGCCGGAGCAGGCGGCTTCCGACGCGGCGCGACCCAGCGCCGAAGTCGTCGATCTCTCCGCCATCAAGATCGGCGGCAAGGCCAAGAAGAAGGCGCGGCGGGGCGGCAAGGGCCCGCCCGGATCGCACGACAGGGAAAGGGGCTAGATCATGGACCTGGTCCTCGCGATTCTGGTGATGTTCGTCTTTCTCCTGCTGAAGGGCTTCTTCTCGGGCTCGGAGATCGCTCTGGTCAGCTCGGACAAGATCAAGCTCCGGCACCGGGCGAAGCAGGGCGACCGCGGTGCCAGCCTCGCGCTGAGGCTGTTCCAGACCCCCGACGTGCTGCTGAGCACGACCCTGGTCGGCACCAACATCTCCACCGTCGTTCTGACCACGATCGGCGCGCTGCTGATGATCCAGCTCTTCGGGAGCAGCGGCGAGTTCTATGCCTTCCTGGTCCTGACGCCGCTGCTGCTGATCCTCGGGGAGATCGTGCCGAAGAGCGTCTACCAGCAGAAGTCGGACGAGCTGACGCCTGTCATCATCTATCCGCTGCGCTGGGCGTCATTGCTGTTTTATCCGATCGTCTTCGTTTTCTCGCGCATCGCCCGCACGGCCGCCCGCCTCGCCGGGGCCGGCAAGATCGATCAGCCCTTCTTCATCACCCGCGAGCAGCTGCGCACGGTGGTCGACATGGCCGAGCAGGGCGTGTCGCTGGACGCCTTCGGACGCGGGCGCATTCGCCGGGTTATCCGCTTCGCCGAGACCACGGTCGCCCAGACAATGATTCCCATCGCCGAGGCCACGGTGATCGACCGGCGGCAGACCACCAAGACCGCGATCGAGCTGGTCCGCCGGCACGGCTACAACCGCCTGCCGGTCTTCGAAAACAGCACCAGCAACATCGTTGGCCTCGTCACCCTGACGACCTGGGACCTGATGGATCGGGATCTGGCCGAGCAGGACCTGGCCTCGCTCATCCAGCCGGCGCTCTACGTCTCGCCCCTGCAGACCATCGATCAGCTGCTGCCGATGCTGAACCAGCGCCACGACCACATGGCCGTGGTGGTCGACGAGTTCGGATCGAGCATTGGCATCATCACCATGGAGGATATCGTCGAGGAGGTCGTCGGCGAAATCGACGTCGGCTACGACTTCGAGGAGTACCTGCCGAAGCGCAAGCGGGTCTACGAGAAGCTCGCGGAAGACATCTACGTCATGGACTCACGGCTTTCGATCGCCGAGGCCAACGAGATCCTGCGGACGGGCTTGCCGACCACCGAGTTCCACACCGTCGGCGGCCTGGTGATGGCGCGCCTGCGGCACATCCCCCGGGAAGGGGAGTTCATCATCGAGGAAGGCTACCGCTTCACGGTCATCGAGGCCAATGAGCGGAGCATCGAAAAGCTGCGGGTCGAGCCGGAGTAGGGCCCGGCCCTGTAGCGCGGCTCAACCGTAGCGGCCTTCGATGTAGTCGGCCGTCTCCTGCTTGGCAGGCGTGACGAACATGTCCTCGGTCGGGGTGTGCTCCACGACCCGGCCCATGAGCATGAAGATGCACTCTTCGCTGGCGCGCCGGGCCTGGGCCATGTTGTGGGTCACGATCAGGATCGTGTACTGCCCGCGCAGCCCCCAGATCAGCTCCTCGACGGCTTCCGTTCCCTTGGGGTCGAGCGCCGAGCAAGGCTCGTCCATCAGCAGCACCTCCGGCTTCACGGGTAGCAAGCGCGCGATGCAGAGCTTCTGCTGCTCCTCCAGCGAAAGCTCCGTGGCCTTGCGGTCGAGCCGGTCCTTGACGTTGTCCCAGAGCAGGACCTGGCGCAGCGCCTGTTCCACGATCTCGTCCTTCTCGCTGCGGTGCATCCGCTTCTTGCCCTCGGCGTGCAGCTCGAAGCCGAAGAGCACGTTGTCGCGGACCGAGATCGGCAAGGGATTGGGCCGTTGGAAGACCATGCCGACCTGCTTGCGGACCTGGGCGAGCTCGACGCCTTGATCGTAGATGTCGTGTTCGAGGACCGCGATCGAGCCCTCGATGCGGACATAGCCCAGCCGCTCATTGATCCGGTTCACGCTGCGCAGGTAGGTGGTCTTGCCGCAGCCCGAAGGGCCGATCAGCGCGGTGATGATCCCCTTCTTGATGTCGAGGTTAACGTCGTAGAGCGCCTGGAAGTCGCCGTACCAGAGGTTGAGGTCCCGGGTCCGGATGGCGAGGCCGTTCTGGCCGTTGGTCGTCTGCGCGGTCTTGTTCATGATCAGCAACCCATGAGCTGCGGTTCCGGTCCGGCCGACCTAGCCGAAGCGGCCCGCGATGTAGTCCGCCGTCCGGCGGTCGGCGACATCGCCGGTGAAGAGGCTTTCGGTGTCGCCGATCTCGACGCAGCTGCCCATCAGGAAGAAGGCGGTGCGGTCGGCGAGCCGGCGTGCCTGCTGGGTCAGATTGGTCACCAGGATGATCGTCATCTCGTGGCGCAGCTCCTTCAGCACGTCCTCGATCCGCATCGTGGTGACGGGATCGACGGCGATCGAGAACTCGTCGAGCATCAAGAGCTCGGGCTCCTGGGACAGCGCGCGGGCGATGGTCAGGCGCTGCTGCTGGCCGCCGGAGAGCAGGCTGCCCAAGGAATGGAGCCGGTCCTTGACCTCGTCCCAAAGCGCGGCGCGGGTCAGGCAGCGCTCGACGATCTCGTCGAGGTCCGCCTTCCCGGAGACTCCGGCCAGGCGCGGCGCCAGGGCGACGTTGTCGTAGACGGTCATGGGCAGGCCCACGGGCAGCGGGAAGACCACGCCGATCCGGCTGCGCAGGGCATAGACGTTGCGCCAAGCGCGGACGTTGCGGCCGTTGAACAGGATGTCACCGGAAACCTGCATGCCGGGGTTGAATACGTCCATGCGGTTCAAGGACTTGAGAAAGGAGGTCTTGCCGCTGTTGGCCGGGCCGATGATGCCGAAGATCTCGTTCTCGCGGATCTCGAGGTTCACCCCGACCAGGGCCGGCTTGCCGTGATAGCTGATCGAGAGGTCCCGAACCTCTAGCTTGATCGGGGCGTCCTCGGGAAGGGCCGAGGCCGACGGGGCGCGGTCCCGCCCCGGCTCCAGAACGGTGATCGTCTCTACCATTTCTTCTTCCCCCGGAGGTACATGCGGAAGCCGATCGACAGGGCGTTCATGGTCAGCACCATGGCGATCAGCACCAGGGCGACGCCGTAGGGCAGGTGGTCCGGGACGTTAGGGACCTGGGTCGAGACCACGAAGAGGTGCAGGGAGAGCGCCATGGTCTGGTCGAAGACACTCTCCGGCAGGAAGGGCAGGAAGAAGGCGGCGCCGGTAAACATGATCGGCGCCGTCTCGCCACTCGTCCGAGAGACCTCGAGGATCACCCCAGTCAGGATCCCGCTGACGGCGTTCGGCAACACGACGCGGCGGATGGTCTGCCAGCGCGTCGCGCCCATGTTCCAGCAGGCCTCGCGGAAGGCCAGCGGGACCGCCTGCAGCGACTCCCGGGTCGCCACGATTATCAATGGCAGGGTCATGATCGCCAGGGTCAGGCTGGCGGCCAGGATGCTGGTGCCGAAGCCGAAGAAGATCACGAAGGCCCCAACCCCGAAAAGCGCGTGCACGATCGAGGGCACGCCGGCGAGGTTGATGATCGCCAGGTTGATCGTCCGGGTGAACCAGTTGTCCGGCGCGAACTCGCTGAGATAGAGCGCGGCCGCCACGCCCAGCGGCACCGAGACCAAGAGCGCGACCGCGACCAGCCAGACCGTCCCGACTAGGGCCGGGAAGATCCCGCCGGCGGTCATGCCGTCGATCGGATCGGCGAAAAGGAACTCCCAGGAGATGGCGGGCCCGCCCTTATAGATCAGGGTGCCCAGGATCATCATGACCGGGAAGATCAGCAGGATCGTCATCATCATGAAGAGGAGGCGAACCAGCCGCTCCGTGCGCCGGTTCTGGATGTTGATTTCTGTTGCTGCGAACATGACTGGTCCCTCGTCCCTTACCCCTGCGCGCTCAGCCCTTCTTGATGCCGCGGACGATCAGATCCGCGGTCAGATTGATCAGGAAGGTGATCACGAAGAGGAAGATTCCGATCGTGAAGAGCGCCTGATAGTGGTCCGAGCCCACCGCGGTCTCGCCGAGCTCGGCGGCGATGGTGGCGGTCAGCGCGCGCACGGAATCGAAGATGCTGTCGGGCAGGTTGATCGCGTGACCGCTGGCCATCAGCACGGCCATGGTTTCGCCGAAGCCGCGTCCCACGCCCAGCAGGACGGCGCCCAGCAGGCCGTTCTTGGCGGCCGGCAGCACCACCTTGAAGATCACCTGCCAGCGACTCGCGCCCATGGCTTCGGCGGCCTCGCGGTAGCGGTCCGGCACCGCCTTGAGGGCGTCCTCCGAGATCGAGGTCATGATCGGTGCCGCCATCAGCCCGAGGATCACGCCGGCGTTGAGCACGTTCAGGCCGACCGGCACGTCGAAGAGCTGGATGATCAGCGGGTTCATGATGGTCAGGCCGATGAAGCCCCAGACCACCGAGGGAATCGCCGCCAGCAGCTCGACCAGCACCTTCAGGACCTCCCGGGTCTTCCCGGTCGCGAACTCGGCGATGTAGATGGCGGCACCCAGCGAGAAGGGGATCGCCACGAGCATGGCGAGCCCGGTGACGCTCGCCGTCCCGGCGATCAGCGCAAGGATCCCATAGGTGGTCTTGTATTCCGAGGTCGGCTTCCACCTCGGCGAGCCGAAGAACTCGGCAAAGTCGAAGGGGCCGACAAGGAAGCCGAAGCCCTCCTTGGTGACGAAGACGAAGATGCCGATGATGAAGATGATGGCCGAGATTCCACCGATGAACACCAGGATCTGAACGACCTTGTCGATGTACCAGTCGGCGTTACGGCGGTCGAAATCCAGGCCGTCGCGCCTGACGGCTGACCGGGCAAGTACCGGTGAGCTCTCGCCAGTGACTTCCGCCGCACCGGCCACGTCTTTTGCCGTGTCGACCATTTCAATCGGCTCCCTCGCCGCGCAGGGTCTCCATCAGGTCGCGGACCCTGACGGCGATCTCGCGGTACATTTCGACGTAGCGGTCATTGGCCTCGGCCTCGCCGAGTCCCTCCGGCGGTGTTCCGACGTCCCAATCCAGGAACACGGTGCGAAAGGGCTGCTGCGGCAGATAGGTGCCGACATCGCCTTGCAGGCTGACGACGACATCGTACTTCGCGACCTTGTGCGGATCGGGCTCGAGGGCGGTCGTCGTGATCGGTTCGGGCGCCAGGCCGTGCGTCTCGAGGAAGCCCAAGAGTCCGGGTTTCAGATCGACGCCGTTGCGCCGACCGGCACTCTCGTACTCGCCGCTGTTGGGGAAGGTCTTGCGGGCAACGGCCTCGGCGATCTGGCTTTGGCAGGTGTTGTCCTCGTCCAGGAACAGGATTCTGTAGACCTTGGGCGGCTTGGTCTCGCCGGTCACCGTGAACAGGGTCTCTTCGCAGATGTTCTTGCACCTGTCGCAGACCCGCTTCAGCCGACCGATCAGGATCAGGGCGTCGAAGAGATACCGGATCTCCTCGTGAGAGGTCTCGCTCTCCTGGACCAGTTCCTCGAAGACCATGTCGCCGTGGCCCTTGGCCTGGGCGGCGATCGCCTTGGTCTCGCGTGCGAGTTCGGCGTCCTTCTCGTTGAAGGATTTCATCGATTGAAGCAGGCAGGTCTGCGCCTGCCGGGCCATGTCCTCCATCTCCTGCTTCAGGAGTCCCGTCGGCAGGTGCGGAAGTTGCAGGCCCTCGCGTGCGATGGTGGCCGCGTAGTCGCCGATGCGCTCCAGCTCGTTGACCAGCCTCAGGATCGAGGAAATCAGGCGCAGATGGCCGGCGCTGGGCAGATGGGTCGCCAGGAAGCCGTGGCAGAGACGGGTGATCTCCCGGGTCTGGCGATTGATGGGATGGTCCCGGAGGATCGTCTGGTTGGCCAGCTCCTTGTTGCCGGTCAGGGCCGCCTGGACTGCGTCCTCCTGGGCCTTCTGCACAGCCGCGCTCAGGGAAGCGACCCTTTCGCGGATCCGGGCCATGTCGTTTGACAATCGCTCTTCGTAGAGTGGCATAGCTGGATGCTCCGCCTTTACCGGGTGCCCCGTTTGGATAGGGCACGTCTAAAGAGGGCTGTGGTTTCCGGCCCGTTGCCCGGCTTTGCCGGACGCGCGGCGACCAGGAAAGAGAGGAAAGAGAGAGAGAAACGCCGGGCCCGGCCCCCCACCAGGCCCGGCGGGTCGGCTCAGTTGCAGGTCACCTCGCGGACCGGCGCATAGCCCTTGTCGCGGATGATGCACTGGCCCTCATCGCTGAGGATGAAGTCGAGGTACTTCTTGATCTCGCCGGTCGGCTCGCCGTTGGTGTACATCAGCAGCGGGCGGGCGATCGGATAGCTGCCGTCGGCGGCCGTCTTGACGCTCGGCATCACGCAGTCTTTCCCGTCCTGGGCGACGCAGGCCAGCTTGACGTGGTCGGTGGCGTAGGCGAGGCCGCTGTAGCCGATCGCGCAGGGCGTTTTCTCGACCAGATCAACGACGTCCTTCGAGCCGTGCATGTCGCGGGTCCCCATGCGGTAGTCCCGCGCCTTGCCGAGGACAGCCTTGCGGAAATAGGCATAAGTGCCGGAGTTGTTCTGGCGGCTGACCAGGACCATCTCCTGGTCCTTGCAACCCGGAACCTCGAGCCCGATGTCCGTCCACTTCTCGATGTCGCTTTCCTCACCGTAGATCTCTGCCAGTTGGGGGATCGAGAGGATCTTGGCCGGGTTGTCCTTGTGCAGGAAGACGGCGAGCGCGTCGAAGCCGACGGTGTGCTCGACCGGGTTCTGGCCCTTGGATTTGGCGAGCTCCAGCTCCTTACTCTTCATCGCCCGGCTGGCGTTGGCGATGTCCACGGTGCCGTTGATCATCGCGGCGATTCCGGTCCCCGAGCCGCCGCCGGTCACCGCGACGGCGACGTCGGAATTGACCTTCTGGTAGGCCTCCGCCCAGGCTTGGGCGACATTGACCAGGGTGTCCGAGCCTTTGTTCTGGATCAGCTCGCGGGCCTCCACCGAGACGCTCAGTGAGACGGCGCCCGCGGCGATCATGGCGGCGACGGAAAATCTGGCGGTCTTGTGCATGGTTCCTCCCTCATGCGGCCGGGGCCAAAGGCCTCGGTCCGCAGCGATCCAAGAATGCGCTAGATCAATTTTCTCTGGGGAGACTGCCAGGCGTTTGTTATGGATTTGTCATGAGGGTGAAAAATTTCTGTCATATTCACCGCGGTCGGGAGGAAAGCCCTTCAATGCTTCCGCGCTTTCGCTAGCCGGCCTTGGAGAGTTCTGCCTCGGGTTCCGTGCGGACTCGCGATCCCGGGAAGTGGCAACTGAATGTCGTGCCTTTGCCCACGTCGCTGGCGATCCTGAGCTCCGCCGAATAGCGGTCCAGCACCTGCTTGACGATCGCCAGACCGAGGCCGCTTCCGCCGGAGCGGCGCGATCGCCCGGCGTCGACCCTGTAGAAGCGCTCTGTGAGCCGCGGCAGGTGGTAGGCGGCGATGCCTTGCCCGTTGTCCCGGACCGAGAGGCTGGCGCCTTCGGTGTTTCTCTGCCAGTCGATGTCGACCCGGGTGCCGGCCGGCGTGTGCCGCACGGCGTTGAAAATCAGGTTCGAGAAGGCGCTGCGCAGCTCGCCTTCCTCGCCGAGGAGCTGGACGGTCGGGTCCATCTCGAGCCGGAGGCTGTGCCGCCTGTCGCCGCTGAGCATCCGGGCCTCGGCCAGGATCTCGGCCAGGATCTCGGCGACCGGCACCGCGGCTTCGGCCAGGGGCCGATCCGCCATCTCCAGGCGCGACAGTGTGAGAAGATCGTCGACCAGCGCCTGCATGCGTTCGGCTTGCTGGTCCATCTGCGCCACCGGAATGCGCCACTGCGGCTGTTCCACCGCCAACTCCTGCAGCGCCTCGAGGTAGCCGCGGAACACCGTGATCGGTGTTCGCAGCTCGTGGGACACGCTGGCCAGGAAGTCCCGGCGCGCCTGCTCCAGTCGGAACACCGGGGTGATATCCCGCGCCACCAGCAGGCGTTCGTGCTGGTTGCCGAAGGCCGCGGTGATCTGGAGGCTCAGCATCCAGGCGCCATTGGCCGGGGAGGGCACCTCCAGGGGCCGCGACGACCGGCCCGCAGCCAGGTCGTCCTCCAGGATCGGGTGAACCACCACCCCGGTTATGTCCTTGCCCAAATCGGCGGGCCAGCGAAGCCCCAGGAGCTTTCGGGCGGCGGGATTGAACCAAGAAATTGCACCGGTCTCGGAGAGGACGACGATGGCATCCGGCAGAGTCCCGGCGGCCTCCCGGTAGTCGGAGAGAAAGCCGATCAGGCGCCGCCCGCGCCGCCGCTTGCGCAGCCGCTCGCGTTGCAGGCCATCGAAGACCGCCTCCCAGACGCCCAGGGAGACCGGCAGGCGAAACCCTCGGCGCCGTCTGATCCAGGATTGCAGGAGCAGGAAGTTCGCCAGGTGCCAGCCGAGGTAGCCGATCAGGCCCAACCCCAGCAGGAGCCGGGTGCCTCCGAAAAGCAACCCCAGGAGGACCAGCGCCAGGCCGACGGCGGCGACGAAAGCGAGCTCGTTTCGCCAGGCCCGGATCAAGATTGGCCCCGGGTCGAAAACCGGTAGCCGCTGCCGTGCACTGTCTGGATCAGCCGGTTGTGTCCGCTGGCCTCGAGCGTCTTCCTCAGGTTGCTGACGTGCATGTCCACCGTGCGCGGGCTGACGTGGATGTTCCGACCCCAGACCAGGTCGAGCAGCTGATCGCGGCTGTAGACCCGCTCCGGGTGCGTCATGAGGACGTGGAGCAGGCGGAACTCGGTCGGTGCGAGGTCGAGGTCCCGCTCGCCGACCGTGACCCGGTGGCTGACGGGATCGAGCAGCAGGCCGTTCACCTTCACCGTGTCGTCGGTCGCTTCGGGCTTCATGCGGCGCAGCACGGCCTCGATCCGCGCCACCAGTTCCTTCGGGGCGAAGGGCTTGGTGACGTAGTCGTCGGCCCCGTCCCGCAGGCCCCGGACCTTGTCCTCTTCCTCGCCGCGCGCGGTGAGCATGATGACCGGGATCGATCTTGTCGCGGGATCGCGGCGCAGCAGCTTGACGAAGTCGATTCCCGATCGCCCCGGCAGCATCCAATCGAGCAGAATCAGGTCGGGGGTGTCCCGAAGGATCTCCGCCTCGGCCTGTGCGGCATCGCCCGCCTCCGCGTAGGAGAAGCCCGCCCGCGACAGGGCGAAACCGATCATCTCACGGATCGTCGGCTCGTCGTCCACCACGAGGATCTTGCCGGCCATCGCTCAAATCCCGCTGCCCCCAGTGCGCCTGTCTAGAGGCAGACCTCCCTGTTCCGCCACGTCGAAGCGCCTCCAAGCGGACCCGAGGCAATGCTTCGACAGTCTCGCATAGGTGTCGCTGATTTGGATCAATTTATCGGGTCGTCCGACGGAGGCGCTGGCTGTCCAGTCGCGAGAGGTCCGCCTACGTCCCCCGGTCCAAGAAACCAATCGAATCGGCTCAATTCTCGACAGTTCCGCCAAAAATTGATCAAGGTCAAAACTTTCTTGGCCGCTATCCGCTACTCTTCGATGACAAGCGGCGAAGTCAGACCTCGACTCTTGAGGTCTCTTCAAGGCCGGCTTGGGGGGCCAGCGTCCGATCGCCGTGTGCCGGCGCAAGCGCTGGAAGCTGAAGCAGGAGGAGGATAGTCGCTCATGGCCAGAACCAGTCCCTTCGCAAGCCTGTTCGGCCGTTCGCCGATCAAGCCGATGCAAGAGCACATCAAGGTCGTAACCCGCTGCGCCGGCGAGGTGCCGGGCTTGTTCGAAGCGCTCTGCGCTGGGGATCAGGGCAAGGTGGCCGAGTTCAAGGATCGGATCTTCGCCCTCGAACAAGAGGCCGACGACATCAAGAACGAGCTCCGCGCCCATCTGCCGAAGAGCCTTCTGATGCCGGTCGACCGGCGCGATCTACTCGAAGTGCTCGACATGCAGGACTCCATCGCCGACACGGCGCAGGACATCGCAGGGCTGCTCGTCGAGCGCCCGATGGAGGTCCCGGACAGCCTCAAGGAGCCGCTGGTTGCCCTGGCGCGCCGTTGCGTTCAGGCCTGCGACAAGGCGGCCGAGGTGATCGGAGAGCTCGATGAACTCGTCGAGACCGGGTTCCGCGGACGCGAGTCGGAGCGAGTCTCCGAGATGGTCGACGAGCTGAACAAGATCGAGGACGACACCGACCAGATGGGCATGGACCTGACGCATCGCCTCTTCGCGCAGGAAGACGAGATGAAGCCCGTCTCGGTGATGTTCTGGTACCAGCTGATCCAGTGGATCGGCGACTTGGCGGACTACGCAGAAAAGGTTGGCAATCGGCTGCGCCTCTTGCTCGCCAGCTGAGGGAAGTCCGAACGACAGATAGGGGGAGGAGCGGCCATGGAAGTCATCAATCAGTACGGTATGATCTTGATCACCCTCGGCGTGGTCTTCGGTCTGTACATGACCTGGGGCATCGGCGCCAATGACGTGGCGAACGTCATGGGTACCTCAGTGGGATCCGGTGCCATCACCGTGACCACGGCGATCATCATTGCCGCCATCTTCGAGTTCGGCGGCGCCGCGCTGGCCGGGGGGCACGTGACTGCGACGATCCGCAAGGGCATCATCGATCCCAGTCCCATCGTCAACACGCCGGAGGTTCTGATCTTCGGAATGCTGGCGGCGCTCTTGGCCGCCGCAGTGTGGCTGATGATCGCCTCCTCGCGCGGTTGGCCGGTATCGACCACCCATTCGATCGTCGGCGCCGTGGTCGGCTTTGCGATCGCCGGCATTGGACTGGACGCCGTCAAATGGGACAAGATCGGGCAAATCGTGGCCAGTTGGGTGGTGTCGCCGGTGCTCGGCGGCACGATCGCCTTCATCCTGATGATCAGCATCCGCCGCTTGATCCTGAACACCGACAATCCCTTCCAGAGCGCCAAGCGTTGGGGCCCGGTCTATGTCTTCCTAGTCGGCTTCGTCATCGCCCTGGTGACGCTGTTCAAGGGACTGAAGCACCTCAAGCTGGATCTCACCATCCCCATGAGCTTCCTGGCAGCGGCCGTCATCGGGCTGATCATCGCGGCCATAGGCTGGGCCCTGATCAGTCGTGTCAAGGTCGACGAGGCCGCCGATCAGGACTACCACTTCGCCAGCGTCGAAAAGGTCTTTGTGCCGATGATGCTGTTCACCGCCTGCGGCATGGCCTTTGCCCACGGATCGAATGATGTCGCCAACGGTGTCGGCCCCCTGGCCGCCGTCTACGGCCTGGTCCAATCAGGCGGGGAGGTGGCCCAGAAGTCCGAGCTGCCGATCTGGATCCTGCTGCTCGGCGGGTTCGGCATCGTCGTCGGGCTGGCGACCTATGGCTACAAGGTGATGCGGACGATCGGCACCAAGATCACCGAGTTGACGCCGACGCGCGGCTTCAGTGCGACCATGGCGGCGGCCGCGACGGTCGTCCTGGCTTCGCGGACCGGCATGCCGGTCTCCACCACGCACATTGCCGTCGGTGCGGTGATGGGTGTCGGTTTGGCGCGCGGCATCGGGGCGATCGACCTGCGGGTCATCGGTGGGATCGTGGTGTCCTGGATCGTCACCCTGCCGATCGGCGGCGTGCTGGCGGCGCTCTTCTACTTCACACTGAAGGGCATATTCACCTAGGCTCACGGGCCCGCCCCGAGGGCGGGCCGGGCCATCAGAACTGAAGGGGTTGGGCCGGTCCGGTCCGGCCCCTTTTGCTTGATGCGCTAAACGGCGAGGGCCGCCGGCTCCTGCTCCTTGACCTCGAGCGCGTTGGTGAGGTCGAGCAGGGCTTCGGCGGGGTACTCCAAGGGGACCAGGTCCTGGCCAAGCCCGACGAAGACCGCCAAGTTGTGCGGGTTGGCGCTGTAGACGATGTGGTGGTTGCGGATGTTTCCGGCGTCCAGCCAAAGGGTCCCTTCGGGCGATAGGGGCGTGTGACCGACGATGAAGGCGGTGTCTTCGTCGACGCCGAGTCTGGTCCTTAAGGCGTTGACGTGCCTCTTGCCGTAGCCGCCGGGATGGTTGGGCCGCCGGACCCGGTTCCAGATGATCTCCTGCCCCAGGCGGTGGCGGCTGCGGATGTTCACCAAGTCGGACACGGTCACATCGCTGCGCGGTGGGCCGCCGTGGCAGGCAATGCAGCGCTTGGACCTCACCACGTAGGGCAGCAGCTCGAAGAACTCCGCCAGCGCATCCGCATAGGCCGGGCCGCGCAGCTCTTTGGCGCGGCGCTTCAGCAGGACACCCTGCGGCACGCCGCCCTTGCCCACGGACTCGTCGAAGCTCTCGTGGTTGCCCCGAAGGTAGAAGACGTTCCGCGGCAAGCGGGCCTTCAGCTTGAGAATCAAGTCCAGCATGAGGAGCGAACCGTCCATCTGCGTCAGGTCGGTCTCTCCCTGCGGATGAACCGCGTCGCCCAGGAACACCAGGTTGGCTTTGCCTTGTTCGAGCAGATCCAGAAGGGCGTTTTCGCTCAGGACTTTGAGAAGGTTGTCCAGGTTGGCGTGCAGGTCGCCGACGATCACAGGCGACGGCCCGTCCGGCAGGCTCAGAAGGCCGCCTGGCAGGCCCAGCGAATCCCTCGGTCGATAGGCTTCGTCTCGCAGAATTAAGTTGACCCCGCGCAGCGCCATCAGCGCCTGCTCCGGCGCCAGCAGCTCGATCGGACCGCCGAAGATGCGGCGGATCTCCCTGAGGCAGGCGCGGCGCCGGCTGGCCGGACCGTCGATCCCCTCGGCAGCTCCGACGCGCGAGACATAGGTCTCTCCGCCGGGGTCGAGGCGGGTGATCGTGATCCGGCCGTCCTTGTTGGCGATCTCGAGCTGCCTCTTCGCAACGCTCTTGGGGAACTTGAAAAGCCGCTGGCAGGTCTCGTCGCCGCGCCCGAGGCGGAGCTTGCTTCCATCCCGGATCCGCAGGAACCCGGCAACCGTCTCAGCGCAACCCTCACGCTCGGCCAGGATCCAGTCCCTGGTCGTCCGCCGATCGCCGTCGAGTTGGCATTCGGGACGAAGCCAGAGAGACCGGCCCCCCAGGTCGAACTGGACCGCTGCGACCTCTGCCGACACAAGGAGACGCCCGACCAAAAGCTGCGGCTCAGCCGTCAGCGACACCGCATCCTTTGGGTCGGTCTGAAAGAACAAATCCCGAACCCGGTCTAGCACTGTCCCGCCCTTTGCTCTCCCCCGTCCTGCGCTTAGAGCGTTCAGTCCTCCCTGGCAGGCATGGCTAAATCCTTGGGCAGGCCCTCGAACTCGTCTCTGACATAGATCAAAATTCCGGCCCGCTTGAAGTGTAGTGCGGCCTGACGATACACGTCCAGTTGCTTCTCCACCTGCGCCAGGGTCACGTCCCGATCGATGGGGTGGACTTCGCGCTTCTGCCGCTCCAGGCGCCCCTCGAGGATCTCGGCGGCCGGCGGTATCAGGAACTCGAACACGAAGCGCGCCCGCCAATTGGTGGAAAGAAAGTGAGTTTTCGCAGGCGGTAGGAGAATCCGGGCGTGGTCGAGTTCGGGTGGCGGATCGGCCTCCAGCCACTCCCGGTCGAAGACCGTCAGGGCCTCCTTGTGTCCGACAAAGGGAAATCCAAGGTGCACCTCCCGCGGGCGAAGGGACAGGGCCTGAGCCCGCCACCAGATGTCCAGCGTGAGGTCGATGTAACCCTCCTCCGGCCAGCCTCCGATCTTCCGCACGAGCCGCGACTTCCCCGACCCGGGCGGTCCGGTCAGGATCAGCTGCCGGTACTTTATGCTCTTCGGGAAAGGAACCCCTTTGATGTCCTGAAGCTCCGTGATCGGCACCAGGTCTAGAAATGCTGACCCTTGGGTGGTTCTCGGTTCCGGATCGGCGGCCATCATGGAATTCAAGCAGAACCTACTTCGGCAGTGACCTTGCCCGATGCCGGGAACGAACCTGCGGTCCGGGCGCCGGATCGGGTAGGGAAAGCGGGTAAAGCCTGACGGGGTCGTGGTGCGGCCAGGCGGCTCTCCGGACCCGGGAGCCCCAGTGTTATACGCCCCGGCGTCCGTCTCCGCAAAGACGTGACAGCCGGCGGTCCCTTCCGTGCCCTCGAAGGGCCTGTTCGAAACAGGTCCGCCGCCCGCTAACATGAGGCGTCGTGGGCCCTTCGGACCCACAGATCCGAAGACCGAGGCAGATGTCATCATTCTGCAACACAGGCATCACAAATCCTTCAAGCCTGGGGGCTAGGATTAAAAGGTTTAGAATCTTTGATTTAGGTGCAATTGCAGCAGGTCTCCATGAATCAGATCGTCGATACCTTGGTAAGGCCAGACAGAGTGAGGGACGAAGCCACGACTCCGGCGCCTGTCCTGGTGGCGGTCGAGTTCTCCAAAAGCTCGGAAGCCGCCCTTCGCTGGGCCTGCGACCATGCAGAGGCCGTCGGTGCCCCGCTCGAGATCCTCCATGTGATTCACGATCCGGCCGACTCGCCGGGCAGCTACAAGCCCGACGTTGGAGATCCGCTCGAGCCGATAGCCGACGTCGCCGAACGACGGCTTGCCCAATACCTGGACAGCTTCGGCCGCGACAACGCACGGCTCTCCGGCCTTGCCGGCGCGAAGCGGCTTTGCGTCGAAGGGCTGCCGGCCGCGAAGATCCTCGACGTCGCGCGGGCCCACAACGCTTGCCTCCTGGTTCTGGGCAGCCGGCCCCGCAACGGTCTCGGGCGGCTCGTGCACGGCTCGACCGCGGTCCAGATCGCGCGGGAGGCGGCCTTGCCGGTGACCATCGTCAAATCCGACGGCTGATGCTTCTGCGCCTGATCGATGGGGGGCAGTCCTCGGCGATCGACTTTCCCCTTTTCAACGCGGTCCTCGACAGGACCGGCAGGCGGCAGCTCAGACAGCTGGTGACGCTGGTGGCAGCCACGCGCGGTCAGGTTCTGGCTAGCCAGGGTGAGATCGGGTCCGACTTCCTCGTGCTGGCTGACGGCGTCGCCAAGCTCTGGAAGGTTCTGCCCGACGGGCGGCGCCAGATCGTTGCCTTCCGCGCCGCCGGGGACCTGATCCCGCTGCATCGGCGCGATACGCCCTGGCCGGTCACCGCCCAGGCCGTCTCAAACTGCCGGCTCTTCCGGCTGGAATGGAAAGCGCTGCAGCGTCTCGCCGATCGCTACCCGGTGATCGACCGCGCGCTCCTCGATCTGGCGAGCGACGAGATCGCCGCCCTTCAGGACCGTCTTTTGACCCTCGGCCGGAAGACGGTCGAGGAGAAGCTTGCGTCTTTCATCCTCGAGTTCTGCCGTCCCTCAGCAGCGCCAACGAGCCTCGGCCGGGAGATTCACCTTCCCATGCGCCGCTCTGAGATCGCCGAATACCTCGGCTTGACGACGGAATCCGTTTCGCGCGAGTTCTCACGCCTCAAGCGAGAGCGTATCCTGTCGATGCCCCGACCCAGCCGCATCGTTCTGCTCAACCGCCCGGCGCTGGAGGCTCTGGCGACAGGAATGCCGGGCGTAGCGCAGCCGCAGGTCTGGCGGGGCCAGTCAGCGCGCTTGGACGAAGGTTCCGGGCCCGCCACCGCAAAGCCGAACGGCGGTGTATCCGGGCACCATCAGGAACCCTTGCCGAGCACGACGCGGCCAGCCGTCCGCTAGGGTCCGCCCTGCGGCGGCCGCCCGCGGCCGTCCGAACGAAGATCCCTGGACGGTCGCCTTCATCTGCCGGAAACTGGCATAGATCAATGCAGGTCCGGCCCCGGGCCGTAGCGTCGGGCCGGCGTGTCTGGGCGGGCGGAAGGCGGTGCTGATGGGCGAAAGGGTTCCCGGCAAGGACGAGTCTGCCGAGAAGTCGCAGGCCGCCAAGGCCATGGCCGCGGCGGAGACGGGCCTGCGCAGCCCGCTCGGCCCGGTCGGGAAGCTCTTGGCCGGCGTTGCCTTGGCCTGGTCGCTGTTTCAGCTGTGGATCGCGTCCCCGCTGCCCTTCCTTTTCGCCGACGTCCTGCCGGTCCTGAACGACACCAAGACCCGCTCGATCCACCTCGCCTTCGCGGTCTTCCTGGTCTACACCGGGCGGCCCGCCCTCAAGCGCTCGCCGCAGGATCGGGTGCCCCGGCAGGACTGGGTCTTTGCGCTGCTCGGCGCCTTCTGCGCGGCCTACCTCTTCCTCTTCTACGAGGCCCTGGCCGAACGGCAGGGCTTGCCGACCACGACCGACCTCGTCGTCGCCGGTACCGGACTGGTGCTGCTGCTCGAGGCGACGCGCCGGGCCCTGGGCCCGCCGCTGACCATCGTCGCCCTGGTATTCCTCGCCTATATCTTCTTCGGCGATCGCAGCTTCGTCCCGGAGGCGATTCAGTGGAAGGGCGCATCCTTCGCAAAGGCCATGTCGCATCAATGGCTGGGCACCGAGGGCGTCTTCGGCATCGCCATCGGCGTGTCCAGCAGCATGGTCTTCCTTTTCGTCCTCTTCGGCGCTTTGCTCGAGAAGGCAGGGGCCGGCAACTACTTCATCCGCGTCGCCTTCGCGCTGCTCGGGCACATGCGCGGCGGGCCGGCGAAGGCGGCGGTGGTGTCCTCGGGCATGACCGGCATCATCTCCGGCTCCTCGATCGCCAACGTGGTGACCACCGGGACCTTCACCATCCCGCTGATGAAGCGGGTCGGCTTCTCGGCCGAGAAGGCCGGCGCGGTCGAGGTCGCCTCCTCGACCAACGGCCAGCTGATGCCGCCGATCATGGGCGCCGCCGCCTTCCTGATGGTCGAGTTCGTCGGCATCAGCTACGTCGAGGTGATCAAGCACGCCTTCCTTCCGGCGGTGATCTCCTACATCGCTCTGGTCTACATCGTTCACCTCGAAGCGGTAAAAGCGGGCATGAAGGGCCTGCCCCGACGGACCGAGACCCCCTTCATACGCGCAATGATCGGCTTTCTGACGGGCGTGATCGGCTTGGTGATCCTCTCCGGCGTCGTCTACTACGGCCTCGGCTGGATCAAGGGGGTTGCCGGCGCGGCCACGCCCTACGTCGCCGTTTTGCTGCTTTGCCTGGCCTACCTGGCGCTCCTGAAGTACGCCACTCGCCATCCGGAGCTCGAGGTCATGGAGCGCATCGACGTGCTGCCGGAGCCCGGGCCGACGATCAAGGCCGGCCTCTACTACCTGCTGCCCCTGGTGGTGCTGATCTGGTGCCTGACCGTGGAGCGCTTCTCGCCGGGCCTCTCGGCCTTCTGGGCGGCCACCTTCATGTGCGCGATCGTGGTCACCCAGCACGCGCTGAAGTCGATCCTGCGCCGCGAGGCGGGATTGGGCGGCGGGCTGCGCCGGGGCCTGGTCGAGCTGCGCGACGGCCTGATCGCCGGTGCCCGCAACATGGTCGGGATCGGAGTCGCGACGGCGACCGCGGGCATCATCGTCGGCACCGTGACCCTGACCGGGATCGGCCTGGTCATGACCGAGTTCGTCGAGCTGGTCTCCGGCGGCAACCTCATGTTCATGCTGCTGATGACCGCGGTCATCAGCCTGATTCTGGGCATGGGCCTGCCGACCACCGCGAACTACATCGTCGTGTCGTCGCTGATGGCGCCGGTGATCGTGACCCTGGGGGCGCAGAACGGCCTGATCGTGCCCTTGATCGCCGTCCACATGTTCGTCTTCTACTTCGGCATCCTGGCCGACGACACGCCGCCGGTCGGCCTCGGCGCCTTCGCCGCGGCGGCCATCTCGAAGGGCGACCCGATCCGGACTGGGATTCAAGGCTTCACCTACGACATCCGCACCGCGATCCTGCCCTTCATGTTCATCTTCAACACCGAGCTCCTGATGATCGATATCCAGGGGCCCCTGCATCTGGTCCTGACGATCGCGACCGCCCTCTGCGCCATGCTGGCCTTCGCCTCGGCGACCCAGGGCTACTTAATCGTCAAGAACCGGCTCTGGGAGATCGCCGCGCTGCTGCTCATCGCCTTCACCCTGTTCCGGCCCGGTTTCTGGCTCGACATGGTGCAGCCGCCGTTCCGCGCCGACGATCCCGCCCGCCTGATCGAGATCGCCGGCGGCGCGGCGCCGAACAGCGACATCCGCCTGAAGGTCGAGGGCGAGAACTTCGCGACGGGGGAGATGGTCGCCAAGACCGTCCTTCTCCCGCTCGGGCCGGCGGGCGAGGGCGCGGCGCGCCTCCAAGCCTCTGCCGGGATCACCATGCGCGAAGAGGACGGCAAGACCTTTATCGACGCCATCGAGTTCGGCAGTCCGGCCGAGAAGGCGAAGCTGGACTTCGACTGGGAGATCACCGAAGTCATCGTGCCGGCCGACCGCCTGCCCAAGCAGATCCTCTACATTCCCGCCCTCGCCCTCTTGCTGTTCATCTACCTCCAGCAACGCCGCCGGCGGGCAGGTCCGGTTGCGGCGGCCGCGCCGGCGGCGGACTGAGCGGAGCGCCGAGCCATGCACAAGAACATCCTCCTTCCGGTCGACCTCAATCACACCGAGAGCCTGGGCAAGGCCGTCGAGGTCGCGGTCCACCTCGCCAAGACCTCAGGCGCCCGGCTGCACGTGGTCACCGTCGTGCCCGGCTTCGGCCTGCCGGTGGTCGCCAGCTACTTCCCGGAGGATTTCGAGCAGAAGGCGCTGGCGAGCGCGAAGCAGGCGCTGGACCGCTTCGTCGCTCAGAGCTTCCCGAAGGGCCTGGCGGTCCAGGCGCTCGTCGCCCACGGCACCGTCTACGACGAGATCCTAAGCTGCGCCGCGGAGCTCGGTGTCGATCTCATCGTCATGGCCTCCCACCGTCCGGAAATGCAGGACTACCTGCTCGGCAGCAACGCCTCGACGGTGGTCCGCCACGCCAAGTGCTCGGTCCTGGTGGTGCGGGACTAGATCAAACTGCGCTCAATTGGACTCAATTGAGCGCAGATAATTTGATCTATTCCATATAGATAGAGCAGCCTATTTGCGTTCGAATGAACGCAGGCGGCTCTAGCGCACTTCCCGATCAGACGCGTTCGCGTCTGGCCGGATGTAATGCCCTAGAAGCCGCTCTCCGCCGGCTCTCCGGGAGCGGCCAGCCTGCGGACGGGGTTTGCCGGCGCTCTATCGGCCGAACGCGCGGCGGCCCAGCGCCCTTGTAACGAAATGCAGGCGCTCGCCCCAGGGCAGCCGGCCGAAGTTGGTGCGCACGACGCCCTGGGTGAAGAAGGTCCGCTGGGTGTTGTCGACGGCGACTTCGACCACGACCGGGCCGGCGCGGGAGCGGTTCAGGGCTTCGGCGATCCCGTCGTCGAGTTCCGGGTCGCTCTGGATGCTCAGGAAGGGCACGCCGAGGCCCGCGCAAAGACTGCGGAGCTCGAAGTCCGGAAGGTCGCTCGCACAGCGATGCGCGAAGGCGGTGTCCTGAAACTGCGCGATCTGGGTGAGCTCCCGATCACGCAGCACGAAGAGCGCCAGGGAAACGCGAAGCTGGGCGGCGGTGATCAGTTCGAGGCCGGTCATCAGGAAGGCCCCATCGCCCATGAAGGCGGCCACCGGCCGGTCCGGATTGGCGAGGCCGGCTCCGATCGCCGCCGGCAGCGCGTAGCCCATGCAGGAGAAGTCGACCGGCGCGAGAAAGGAGCGGGGCTGGTTCAATCGCAGGCTTTCCATGGCCAGGAAGAGGCCATTGCCGCTGTCGACCACGTAGATGGTCTCCGGCCCGAAGCGCGCTTGCACGGCCTGGACCATACGAGGACCAGAAACGGCCTTCGAGCTCCGCCAGGATAGCCACTCTTGCGCGACGCTTTCCTGCCCGCCGGCAATGCTGGCCTGGAGGTCTTCGTCACGGTCGCGGTCCGAGAGACGGCCGAGCAGGTCACGCACGAAGACCGCCGCGTCCGCCCGGATCGGGAGGTCCGTCTCGTAGTTCCTGCCGAGCACCTCCGGATCGACGTCGACGTGGATCAGGGGGCGAGGCGGCGAGACGCCATAGCTGGCGGTCCCGACTTCGGCGAAACGGCAGCCGATCGCCAGGGTGGCGTCGCAGGATCCGGCGACCGCACGCAGAGCCTTCGGCGCCGCCGCGCCGAACCCGCACCAGAGCCAAAGCGGATGGCTCTCCGGAAACACGCCTTTGCCCTGTATCGTGGTCGCGACCGGCGCCTGCAGGCATTCCGCCAAGGCGACGAGATCCGCTTGCGGCGCTTCGGCGCAGCCGTTGCCCAGGTAGAGCAAAGGCCGCCGCGCGTCCTGCAGCCGCGCGACGGTCTGCGTGATCGCGTCGGAGAGCGGCTGTCCCGCTGGCGCGTCCGCCTCGGCCGTTTCGCGCCTTGCGGGCTCATGGTGGAAGACCATCAGGTTGGCCGGGATCTCGACGATCACCGGACCCTGCGGTGCCTGGCGCGCCGTCCGACAAGCCTTGCGCAGCACCTCGGCGATCCTTTCGCCCTCGGTCACGCGGTATTGGGCCTTGGTGACCGGCCTGGCGAGCTCCAGCTGTGGGACGTCGTGCAGCTGATAGGCCTTGCCGATGTCCGAGCGCACGCCACAGGACAAGACCAGAAGCGGCACCTGATCCATGAAGGCCTCGGCGATGCCCGAGAGCGCGTGGGTCAGTCCGGCACCAGGCACCAGATTGACGCACCCGAGCTTTCCGGAGCTTCGGGACACACCGTCGGCCATGAAGGAGGCGCATTGCTCGTCGGTCACCAGGACCGGCCGCACGCCCTCGGAGCGATCCAGGGCGTCGTAGAGCTCAAGATTCTGGGCGCCCGGTATTCCGAAAGCGAAGGGCACGGCTTCTTCCTCGAGAGCCTCGACGATCATGTCGGCGCCGGATTTCTTCGCCATGTGTTCGACCTCCAACGTTCCCGGCCGTCTCGCCGGCCCCGCCCCCCGGGGTCAGGCCAGCAGGCCTTCCTCCTTCATCCAGGTGCAGGCATCCACGACCATGGTCTCCAGGGCCGCCGGCTGGTAACCGAGTTCGCGCTTCGCCTTGTCCGAGACGATCTCGGGATCGTTGACCATGAGGGCGACGGCCTCGGGCGTCAGGTCGGGCTCCCGTCCGGTCAAGGCGGCCTTGAGCACCCTGAACCGGGCCACCAGGCGCAGGATCGGCATCGGCAGGTTCCTTTTGGGGATCGGCTTGTCGATCAGCCGGCCGATGGTCTCGAGAACCTCGCGGAAGCTCGCCTCGACGCCGGGCAGGAGATAGGTCTCGCCTGCGCGTGCCCTTCGGGCAGCGGCGACGTGGGCGCGGGCCACGGCCTCGGCATGGCAGAAGCGGCTCCGGACGGCGGGCACGCCGGGCAAGCTGCCATCGTCGACCATGCGGATGAGCCGCCCCCAGTTGTGCGTGTCGTAGCGGCCGATGAGGTGGCCCGGATTGAGGATCACGGCATCCAAACCTTCGGCGCCGACCCGTCGGACCTCCTCTTCGGCCAAGGCCTTGCTGCGCACGTAGTTGATCCAGGACCGGGCGCCGGCCTGCGGTGTTTCCTCGCTGATCTCGCGCTGCCCCAAGCCGAAGGTATTCCAGGTCGAGGTGTGCACCAGCCGTCGGGCTCCTTTCGCGAGCGCGACCCTTGCGACGTTGCGGGTTCCCGCGACGTTGATCCGGGTTTGCAGGGCGTCGCGGCGCGACCAGATCGAGGTCAGCGCCGCCGTGTGGAAGACCGCGTCCGCCGCCTCCGGCATCGCCGCCTCCAGCTGTTCGGACTCGGTGATGTCCCCCGCCACGAGGGCGACGGGAAAGGCCTCGGCGTAGGAAGTTGCCGTCCCGGGCAGGTGAAGGCCGACGACCTCCCAGCCGTCCGAGCAAAGCTGTTCGACCAGGTTAAGGCCTAGAAAACCGTTTGCACCGGTGACGAACGCGCGCGGCATTTGGCCGGTCTCCACGCTTGCGCCACCTTCCCCGTCGGGCGGTGAGGATGCCCGAACCCGGGGGTCTCAGCGCCCCACCTCCGGCCAGATGCAGAGGCGTCGGGTCGGGAGGTGCGCGAGGCGGCACCAGAAACCTATCTGCGAAGCGTCTTCGAAGACCTTGATCTGCGTCAGGATCCTGCTGCGCGTGAGTCGACCAGACTGTCGTCGCCGGCGAAGAGCGCCTCCAGGACCGCGCGTTCGCGAGAGACCACGAGGTCGAGGAACTCCTCGGCGCCGCCCATCTTCAGGAAGGCCGCATAGCCCCGTTCAAGGAAGTCCTGGAGCTCGCCGAGGCCGGCCAGGATCGCCGGCTTGCGCATCAAGGACAGCGCCTTGCCGACGAAGGGCTGCCGGGTCAGATGATCGAGCGACCGGCCCAGGCGCGCGATCAGGTCGATCTGAAGTTCCCGCTCGGCGGGGCGCCCGACCTTGCGGTAGGCACGGCCATAGCTGGCGTGGTCCAGCGTCTCGACCTCCGGCCCGAGGGCCCGCACCATGGCTGCGTCCAGCGTCTCCGACAGGGTGCTCAGCTGGAGCGCGTCGGCCACCGTCTCGAGGCCGGCGGCAGGCAGCACCTTCCTCATGATCGGCAGGATGCGGCGAACCTCAACCTCGTGCCGGCTCAAGTCTTCCGGGCCGTAGATGTCGCTGAGGAAGAACGACGCCGTGGCCGCGTAGCGCGGGCTCGCCAGCAGGTCGGCGTGCCGGCGTGCCAGGCTCTCTGCCTGCCACCCGCGAAGGAGCTGGCGCCCGCGCGCCGCCACGGGCTCGGCCGCCATGGTGGCGCGCAGCTCGGCCGCGAGGTCGAGCTGCTCCAAGAGGCGACGGACGATCTTGTTCTTGGTCGGCACGGGTAATTGTCTATCATCTTCGCCTGGGCAAGCGAACCGAAAGGCGTCTAGGTTCGCCGCCCCGAGGGCCATAGCCTCAGGAAAGTCGCACGCGGATGGCGAACAGCGAAAGAATGGCGGCCGTGGACACCACTTGGCTGCGCTTCGACCGGGCGAGCAACCCGATGGTGATCGTCGGCATCCTGATGCTGGAGGGTCCGGTCGATGCGGACCGAGTCCAGGAAACGATCGTGGCCCGGCTCCTGAGCCACTCCCGCTTCAAGCAGCGGGTCGAGACGCGGCTCACCGGGCTCTGGTGGTCGGCGGACCGTCATTTCAACCTGGACCGGCACATAAAGCGCGTGCGTCTGCCGGGCGCGGGCGGGCGGGCGGAGCTCGAGGACTTCGTTGCCGACCTCGCCTCCCATCGCTTGGACAGGGCGCGGCCGCTCTGGCAGTTCCACATCGTCGAAGGCTACGACGAGGGCGTGGCCTTGGTGGTGCGTATCCATCATGCGATCGCCGACGGCATCGCGCTGATCTCGGTCTTGCTGTCCTTGACCGACGATCGGCCCGATGCGCCGCCGGTCGCGCGCGCCGAGAAGGCGGACGGCGGGCAAGCGTCTCACGAAGCGTCGTTGTTTAATCCTCTCGAACCCGTGGTGGACATGATCGGGGAGGGCCTGCGCCTTTACGGCGAAGCCTGGCGAGAAGCCATGACCCGGGCCGCCGATCCGGCCGCCGCCCTCAGGGACGGCGCCGGCATTTCGGCCGAGATCGCCCATCTCCTGGCCATGCCGAGCGACAGCGCGACCCGCTTCAAGGGCAAGCCCTGCGGCGACAAGCGGCTCGCCTGGACCGATCCGATCGACCTGCGCGAGGTCAAGGCGATCAGCCATCTCTTCGGCTGTTCGGTCAACGACGTGCTGCTGGCCTCGGTCACCGGCGCCCTGCACCAATACCTGAAGGACAAGGGCGATCCGACAAGGGGAGTTGAGCTGCGCGCCATCGTCCCCGTGAACCTCCGGCAGCGAGGCGGCAAGCAGTCCTTGGGCAACCACTTTGGCGTCATCGGGGTGGAGCTGCCGGTCGGGATGGACAATCCGATAGCCCGCCTCTACGAGATCTTCCGCCGGACCCAGGCGCTAAAGCACTCCTACGAGCCGCCGGTCACCCTGGGGATCATGACCGCGCTCGGTTACGCGCCGCAGATCCTGCAGGACCGGCTGATGGACCTGCTGGTCAGCCGTTGCACCGCGGTCATGACCAATGTTCCGGGACCGCAGCACCCGCTCTATCTCGGCGGCGCGCGAATCAAGCAGGTGATGTTCTGGGTGCCTCAGGCCGGCGACGTCGGCATGGGTGTGTCGATTCTCTCCTTCGACGGCAAGGTGCAGTTCGGCCTGATGACCGACACGGCCATCATTCCGGATCCCGACGAGGTCATCGCCAGGTTCGTGCCGGCCTTCGAGCAGTTCGTCTATTTCGGGCTGATGGAAGCCTCGATCGACCCGCCGCCGGACGCCGTGGCCGCACCTGCGGCCAAACCGGTACGAGAGCCGGCGAGCCGGAAGCTGCCGAGAAAGCGCACGGCCAAAGGAAGCGCGGCGCCTCGGGCCGCGAAGTCCAAGGACGCCTCGCCCTGATCATTCGTCCTCGAGCTCGGCCTTGGCCAGCTCGACGTCGAGGCGCTCCATGGCGTCGGCGGGCGTCGAAGCGGCCGCTTTCTCGTAGAGGGCGACCGCCTCGTCCAGCTTGTCCTTGCCGAACATCATGACCAGGCCGTTGGCATACTCGATCTGCCCGATCGCGGACTCCGGGTTGAGCTCGAGCGCGGACTGGAAGTTTTCGAGGCTGCCCTTTCTGGTGGCTCCGTAGGTCAGACGACCGATGGTCTCGCCCATCTTGTAAATCACCACCGCTTTGTAGGCGCCCAAGGCGACCCGGGCGTCCGCGTGCCGGGGCTCCAGGGCGATGGCCCGCTCCAGGCTGGTCTTGACCTTGTCGCCCAGGCCCTCGGCGAGCACCTTGGCGATCGACAGCTCCTGGCCGTAGCGGCCCAGCGCCTGGGCGTGGAAGTACCAGGCGTTGGGCAAGCCCTCCGCGCAGGCCTGGACCTCTTCCGCGCGCCGCGCCGAATCGACCAGCAGCGCCAGCTTGCGCTCGGAATCGTCTTCGAGGTAGGTCGCGTAGATGATCGAGGCCTTGTTGGCGACGTTATAGCCGAGGGGCCCGACGGACAGACCGAGCCTGGTGGCGGCCGCGAAATCGCCGCCGTGATAGGCGCGCCAGGCCTTCTGCAGCTCGCCCGCAGCCTTCTTGATCGGCAAGTCGGGTTCGAGCCCGGGATTGCCATCGACTAGGCGTTCCAGGCTCTCCGGGTCGGGGTAGGGCTCGCAATCGCCCAGATGAAGGCGCGCCCAGTGCTTCTTCAGGGCGCCGCCGGCGTAGTCGTAATCGGCGTCGTCGTGGGGGAAGGCCGTCCAGTCCGCTGTTTGTTTCACCACGTCAGCCTCGCGCTAGCTCAGGTACTCTTGTGCCAGATGATCGAACAGGGCCCGCGCCTTGGGCTCCAGGTAGGGAGCCGCCAGAGAAAGGACGTGGACCGCGCCCCGTGCCAAGGTCCGACCATTCTGCGGCGCACGCGGGTCGCGTGCAAACTCGTATGATAGCCAGTAGGTGGCGATCAAGGTCATGTTGGTCGACATGGTCTTAATCTCTTCGCGGCTGGCGTTGAGATCGCCGGCCTCGACCAGGCCTTCGAGGATGGACGATGCGGTCCGCGACTTGTGCGCCAGGATCGCCTTGAACTGGAGCTCCAGGGGCCGGCTGCGCGACAGCAGCTCGTTCAGGTCGCGGTAGATGAAGCGGTGTTTCCAGATCGCCTCGAACACCAAGTGCAGGAAGAGCCATATGTCTTCCGCGTGCGCCGGCGTGCCTTCCGGAACGGCGAGGGTCGCATCGATCTCGCGGCGGTAGGCGGCGAAGAGGGTCTCGACGATCTCTTCCTTGGAATGGAAGTGATAGTAGAGGTTGCCGGGGCTGATCCCCATCTCGGCCGCGATCGCGGTGGTCGTGACGCCCGGCGCGCCGAACTGGTTGAAGAGCGCGAGCGCGGTTTCCAGGATCCGCTCGCGCGTCCGTCGCTTGGGCTTGCGCTGCATGGCGCCGATCTCCCCTGTCGATCAGCCGAAAGCCGGCGTCAGGCCGGAGGCCGGCTCGTACGCAGCACGTCCTCCAGGCGATCCAGCGCGGCGTCCAGTCGGGTTGCCGTTCCCAGGAGGCCCGGCCCTTCGACGCCTGCGGCCCGGTCGGCGCACTGGGCCAGGCTACGTCCCTCGTCTGAGAGCACGCCTTGATCGATCGCAATGCCGTGACGGGCGAAGACCGGCTCCAGCTCGTCCTGGCGCCGCCGCAGCTCGGCCCGGGTCCTCTGATAGGCGTGCTCGGACAGACGCTCCCGGTCTGCATAGCTGAAGACGTTGGTGAAGAACATCTCCACGTCGTCCCGGCTCGGTTCGAAGAGCACGACATCGGCATCCGGGAACTCTTTCTCATAGCGGCCCATGCCGACCTGCATGCGCGAGTAGATGATCGACCTGAAGGTCTGGGCCAGCATGGCCGGCAGGCCACCTTCGACCAGCAGGCTGGTCGCGTCGCCGTCCCTGGGCAGCGTCGGATCGGCGGTGAAGGGGACCAGGGGGTTGACGCAGACCAGCAGCTTGGCGCCCGCCTTCAGGGCGACCGAGGCATGGAGCGTCTTGATCAGCGCGCCGTCGACGAAGTACCGGCCGCCGATCTCGACCGGCGGGAACAGGCCGGGCAGTGCAGAGCTTGCCTTCACGGCGTCCGAGATCGGCACGCCATCCCAGCCGGGCGTGCCGAAGGGCACGGCCTCGCCGCTGTCCAGGTCGGTCGCGACGATGAAGAGCTTGTGCCGCAGCTCACGAAAGTCGTTGGTCCGCCCGGGGGCAGCGAAGAGTTCGGTCAGGTACGCGCCGATGCCCGAATTGTCGAAAAGGCCGGTCGGGATCGCCCTGGTCAGCCGCTGAAAGGACTCGAAAAAGCCGTGCGAGAACGGCGCCTCCAGGTAGCTCCGCACGGCCGAGATGAGCAGTTCGGGCAGGTTGGCGAGCCGGCGCCCGTACTCCAGCAAAGCGGGGCGCATCAGAAGGTCGGGCTCGAAAGGGTCGTCGGCCGCCTCGGTCGCAATGAACATCCGGTACATCGCCTGCGGCGTCAGGCCGTTGGCGAGCCCGGCGGTGATGAAGCCGCCGGAACTAACCCCGACGTAGACGTCGCAGTCCGCCAGCTCGAGCCCGGAGAGCGCCTCGTCGAGGGCCACCAAGGCGCCGATCTCGTAGATCGCCCCTAAGGGGCCGCCGCCGGCCAAGGCGACGCCCGTTGCATTCGACTTCACCATGGTCCCTCTCCTGAGGGGTGCAGGCGGAGCGAGCCACCCGCACCCGCGGAAACCTGGGAAGCTTCTGCTCGGGCCGACATGCGCGGCCCGGCTCGCTCAGCCGGCCGCCTTGGTGGTGCGCCGCGCCCGCGGCTTCGGGGCCGCCTGCGCCGGTCCGGCAGAGAGCTCCTCGACCAGCGTCGTCAGCTTTTCGACCCGCTTCGAAAGGGTGTCGATGTCCTTCTTGGTCGGGACGTTGAGGCTGTGGAGCGCCCGGGCGACCCGATCCTCGAAGACCTGCTCCAGCTTGTCCCAGGTCGAACTCGCCCTTTCGTTCATCTCGACGACCTTGTCGTCGGCCACCTTCTTGGCCCGCTTTTGGAACTTCTCGCCTTCCTTGACAAGGGCATCGAAGACCTTACCGCCTTCCGCTTGGGCCTTCACGAAGGCCCCCAGGCCGGCGAGCCAGATGTTGCTGGCCGAATCGCGGATCGTCGCCGACAGCTCGCTGTCGCTGGACTCTCCTGCAAGCTTTTTCAGTTTCTGCGCCATGATGTCGGTCCCTCCTTTACCTGGCAGCAATTACGTTCGCTGATTGAGGATATAAGTGTCGATTCTAGAGCATGCAGTCTAATCTTCTAGGCAACGGACTCTAATCCGAGCGGACTTCAAGGGCCCGCGACAAGGCGATGAATCGCATGGGGAGACAGGAACAATGATCTATCTGGTCACCGGCGCCAGCGGCTTTATCGGCAGGCGGTTGGTCCGCAAGCTGCTGTCCCGCAGTGGCTCGACCGCCTACTTCTTGATGCGCGATGCATCGCCGGCCCGCTGCGAGGCGCTGCGCGCCTTTTGGGAGGTCGACAAAACCCGCGCCATCCCCGTCGTGGGCGACCTGAACAAGCCCGGCTTGGGCCTCTCCGATTCGGATCGGGAGATGCTGGCGGGCAGGGTCGACCACGTCTTCCACCTGGCCGCGGTCTACGACCTCAATGCCGACCCCGAAATCGAGGTGGCGACCAACGTCGCCGGTACGCGGAACGCGGTCGAACTCGCCCAGGCGATCGGGGCCGGACACTTCCACCACATGAGCTCGATCGCCGCGGCCGGCCTCTACCCGGGCGTCTTTCGTGAGGACATGTTCGAGGAAGCCACCAAGCTGGAGCATCCCTATTTCGCCAGCAAGCACGAGGCCGAGAAGGTCGTGCGCAGCGCCTGCAAGATCCCCTGGCGCATCTACAGGCCGGGCATCGTGGTCGGCGACTCGCGCAGCGGCGAGATGGACAAGATCGACGGGCCCTACTACTTCTTCAAGCCCATCCAGAAGATCCGTGGTCTCCTGCCGCCCTGGATGCCGACGATCGGGATCGAAGGCGGTCGCATCAACCTGGTTCCCGTCGATTTCGTCGTCGACGCGCTGGATCACATCGCCCATCTGGAGGGCCAGGACGGCCGCTGCTTCCACCTGACAGATCCGCACCCCAGGCGCTTCGGCGACGTGCTGAGCATCTTCGCCCGCGCCGCCCACGCGCCGGCGATGACCCTGCGGATCAACGCCGCCCTCTTCGAGATGGTCCCCAAGGGCCTGGCCAAGGGCCTGTCGTCGCTGAGCCCGGTGCGCCGGATTCAGAGGGCGGTCATGAAGGACCTGGGCCTGCCCGAGGGGATCTTCACCTTCGTCAACTACCCGACCCGCTTCGACTGCCGGGATGCCGAGGCTCTTCTGGAGCCCGCCGGGATCTCCGTGCCGCCACTGGAAGACTACGCCTGGCGCCTCTGGGACTACTGGGAGCGGCACCTCGATCCCGACCTCTTCGTCGAGCGGTCTCTGCGCGGCCGCGTGGCCGGTCGCGTCGTCTTGGTGACCGGAGGGTCCTCGGGCGTCGGCAAGGCGACGGCCCTGCGGATCGCCGAGGCGGGGGCGACCACGATCATCATCGCCCGGGATCCCCAGAAGCTGGAAGCGACCCAGCAGGAAGCCGCCGCCCGCGGGCTGGAGCTGATAACCTATGCGGCCGACCTGACCGACGCCGAGCAGTGCGCGGCGCTGGCCCAGACCCTGGTCGAGGCGCACGGCGGCGTGGACATCCTGGTCAACAACGCCGGCCGCTCGATCCGGCGCAGCATCGAAAACTCCTATGATCGCATGCACGACTTCGAGCGCATGATGGCGATCAACTACTTCGGCGCGGTGCGGCTCACCATGGCGCTGCTGCCGGCCATGGCCAAGAAGAGGCGCGGCCAAGTGATCAACATCTCCTCCATCGGGGTCCTGACCAATGCGCCTCGTTTCTCGGCCTATGTCGCGTCCAAGTCGGCGCTGGAGGCCTGGACGCGCTGCGCCGCCTCCGAATTCGTCGACCGCGGCATCGAGTTCACCACGATCAACCTGCCCCTGGTCCGGACGCCGATGACCGCACCGACCGAGATCTACAAGCACTTTCCCACCCTGACGCCCGAGGAGGCCGCGGGCTTCGTGGTCGAGGCCATCACCCGGAAGCCGGTCAGGATCGCGACGCGGCTCGGAATCTTCGGTCAGGTCCTGCATGCCTTGGCGCCGCATATCGCGCAGATCGTCAACAACACCGCCTTTCGTATGTTCCCCGATTCTGCGGCGGCCAGGGGCAGCAAGGGCGAAAAGGAGGCACCGACCGCCGACCAGGTCGCCTTGACCCAGCTGCTGCGCGGGGTCCACTTCTAGAAGGCCGACGTCGGGGCGGCCGTCTCCTCGAGGAGGATCTCCAGGACCTTCGGCGAGAAGAGCATCGACAGGTGACCCAGCGACGGCAAGGCGATCTCGCGTGCGCCCGCGAGACGGCTGCTGTCCTGGGGCATGACGTAGTTGTCGCGGACACTCCAGACGCTCAAGGCCGGGACCGGCAGGGGTTCCGTTTCGGCCAGCTTGCGGAGCCAGGCGCTCTCGGGCTCCATCTGGCGGGCGTTGCGGCCGAGGCCGATTCTTGCGAGTTCGGTGCCGTGGTGCGGCGTGCCCAGGGTGATCAGCTTGGCCACCCGGCCGTCGCCGTGACGCCGCAGATAGGCGCGGGCGACGAGGCCGCCCATGCTGTGTCCGACGAGTGCGACCTGATCCGCGCCGGTCTCGGCGAGGAGCGAGCGGACGCGCGCCGCCAGGCCCTCGGCCAGCACCTCGATGTCGCCTAAGGGCGGTTCGAGGTCGATCGTGGCGACGCTCCGGCCCTGTGCCCGCAGGCCGCGCCTGAGCCACCACCAGACCCCGCGATTGCAGAAATAGCCGGGGATCAGCAGGAGCGGCGGCTGGGCCTGTCCCCGGGACCCCCGGCTCTCCGGCCCCATCCACCATCGCTCGAAGGGCTGGATGACGACGAAGAGGACGAGGGTCGCCAGCCACTCCAGGGCCACGGCCTGACAGGCCCGCCGCAAGGTCGCCCGCTGGTCGGGGGCCGCACTGTATGCATGCCGCAAGGCGAAGCCATAGCTGACCGCCACGACCGCGGACACGACCAGGAGCAGCACGCCTGCGCCCATCGCCGCCGCGGCGCCGAGGCCCAGGCCGGAGGGCGTCCCCGGCAGGGCGCCGCCCAACGCCAGGATCGCGACCAAGGCCAGCGCCAAACGCAGCCATCTCGCAAGCATCGGACCTCCTCGGCCGGCCGGTCGAGCGCCGGAAGTTTGCGCTAGCTCAAGGTTGAGTTGTACGGTCTCTGATAGAAAAATCCCAATACTGCCTGGCGACGAGGCCTCTCGCCTCCGATCGGGCAGGTGGAGAGGTGACCGGCGGCCGTTAACCAGGAGGGGCTCGAAGTCGGCGCGAAAGGCATCGGAACCTGTGGCAAGCAGCCGGATTTTTGGCGGCGTCTGGAATCCCGATCTTGGTGGGATCACGGGCTCGGCTTCGGTCGGGCTCCAAGAATAAGCGAGGGAACGCGCGAGGTTCAGCTTCGACGCGTCCTTTGGGGAGAGCCAAGTAATGGAAAAGATCTGGCTGGCGAGCTATCCGTCCGGCGTTCCCAAGACGATAGACCTGAACGACTACCGGTCTCTCGGCGACCTCTTCGAGCGCAGCACGGCGGCCTACGCCGACAAGATCGCCTACGTCAACATGGACAAGGCGATGACCTACGGGGAACTGGAGCGGCTGTCCCGGGCCTTTGCCGCCTATCTCCAGGGCGAGCTGAATCTGGCGCCCGGCGCGCGCGTGGCCCTGATGATGCCCAACTCCCTGCAGTATCCGGTCGCCCTCTTTGCGGCCTTGCGGGCCGGCTACACCGTTGTCAGCTGCAACCCCCTCTACACTGCGCGGGAACTGGAGCATCAGCTGAAGGACTCCGGGGCCGAGGCGATCGTGATCATGGAGAACTTCGCCTCGGTGCTTCAGGAGGCCGTCGCCTCGACCCGGGTGAAGCACGTCATCGTCACCCGGCTCGGTGACATGCTCGGCTTCCCGAAGAGCAGCCTGGTGAACTTCGTCGTCAAGTTCGTGAAGAAGATGGTTCCGCCCTGGCACATCGCGGGGGCGCTCCGCTTTCCCGAGGTCCTGGCCAAGGGCCTGACTCTCGAGTTGAAGCCCGTGGAGACGGGGCACGACGACGTGGCCTTCCTGCAATACACCGGCGGAACGACCGGCGTGCCCAAGGGGGCGATGCTGACCCACCGCAACATGCTGGCCAACGTGCAGCAGTCCCTCGCCTGGGTGAAGCCCTTCGCGAAGCCGGGCGAGGAGATCATCATCACCGCGCTGCCGCTCTACCATATCTTCGCGCTCACCGCGAACTGCCTGACCTTCCTTGCCCTCGGTGCGAAGAACGTCCTGATCACCAACCCGCGCGACATTCCGACCTTCGTGAAGGAACTTGCCAAGCACCGCTTCAGCGCCATCACCGGCGTGAACACGCTGTTCAATGCGCTGCTCAACCATCCGGACTTCGCCAGGCTCGATTTCTCGCAGCTGCGCCTGGCACTGAGCGGTGGCATGGCCCTGCACGAGACGGTTGCCGAGAAGTGGAAGGAGGTCACCGGCCACCCTCTGATCGAAGCTTACGGGCTGACGGAGGCCTCGCCGGCGGTCACGATCAACCCCATGGACCACACCGAACGGCGGGGCTCGATCGGCCTGCCGGTGCCTTCGACCGAGGTCTCGATCCGCGACGACGACGGGAAGGAGGTCGCGGTCGGTGCCCCCGGCGAGCTCTGCGTCCGGGGGCCGCAGGTGATGAAGGGCTACTGGAACCGGCCGGAGGAGACCGCCCGGGTGATGACGGCGGACGGCTTCCTGCTGACCGGGGACGTCGCCGAGATCGACGAGGCGGGCTTCATCCGCGTCGTCGACCGCAAGAAGGACATGATCCTGGTCTCCGGCTTCAACGTCTATCCCAACGAGATCGAGGAGATCGTGAGCAAGCATCCGGGCGTGCTCGAGGTCGGGGCGGTCGGTACGCCGGACGCCAAGACCGGCGAGGCGATCAAGGTCGCGGTGGTGCGGAAGGACCCGAACCTGACGGCCGAGGAGGTCATTGCCTTCTGTCGTCGCAGCCTGACCGGCTACAAGGTACCGCGGCGCATCGAGTTCCGAGACGAACTGCCGAAGACCAACATCGGCAAGGTGCTGCGCCGCGCGCTGCGCGAGGAGGCGCATTAGCGTCCGCCCGCGCGAGCTGGCCGGGGTCTGCGGCCCGGGCCGGCTTCCCGTTGGGCCTTGATTTGTCCGGCCCGGGCCCTACAACCGAGGGGCGTGCGACCGGCGGCGGTGGTCGCGCCGGCGAAGCTCCGATAGCGAAGGTGACATGAGAGACGGCGCCGTTCCCCACGACTACGATTTCATCGTCATCGGCTCGGGCTTCGGCGGCAGCGTCTCCGCCTTGCGTCTGGTCGAGAAGGGCTATCGGGTCGCGGTCGTCGAGATGGGCCGGCGCTGGACCCCCGAGACGCTGCCCGAGAGCAACTGGTCCCTTGCCCGCTGGATCTGGCGGCCGGGTCTGGGCCTGCGCGGCTTCTTCAGTCTGCGGTTGTTCCGCCACGTCATGGTCCTGCACGGCAACGCGGTCGGGGGCGGTTCGATCACCTACGCCGGCACCCTGATGGTGCCGCCGGACTCGGTGTGGGACGAAGGCACTTGGGCCGGTCTTGCCGATTGGAAGACAGTCTTGCCGGCGCACTTCGATACCGCGAAACGCATGCTCGGCGTCACCACCAACCGGATCTTCGGACGGTCCGACGAGCGGTTGAAGGCCATGGCCGAGGCTGAGGGGGTCGCGGACACCTTCTTTCCGACCGAGGTCGGCGTCTTCTTCGGCGAGGCCGGCGATCCGCCGGGCACCCGCTATCCCGATCCCTTCTTCGGCGGCCAGGGCCCGGCGCGCCGCTCCTGCACCGGCTGCGGCGGCTGCATGATGGGCTGCCGGCGGGGCGCCAAGAACACGCTCGACCAGAACTACCTCTTTCTGGCCGAGGCCAAGGGCGCCGAGCTTCGGGCCGAGACCAAGGTCGTGGACGTCCGGCCGATCGGAGCCTCGCCCGACGGCGGCACCGGCTACGAGGTCTTCACGCGGCCCTCGACCCGGCTCCTCGGCAGCGGGACGGGACGGCTGACCTGCCGCGGCGTGGTCTTCGCCGCCTCGTCGCTGGGGACCCAGGACCTGCTGTTCCGCCTCAAGCAGGGCGGTTCGCTGCCGCGGATTTCGACCGCTTTGGGCCGGCATCTGCGGACCAATGCGGAGTCGCTGATCGGCGTGCGCTATCCCGGGGCCAGCGACGACTACTCCGAAGGGATCGCCATCGGTTCGGGCATTCAGCTCGATCGGCATACCCAGATCCAGGTGGTCCGCTATCCGCGCGGCTCGGACGCCCTTGGCGTCCTGCTCACGGTCATGGCGCCGGGGACCGGCGGCTGGTTCCGGGTCTTCTCCTGGCTCTGGACTTTGCTAAGGCTGCTCGCGACCCGGCCGGTCTCGACCCTGCGGACGCTGCTGCCCTTCCGCTTTGCCCGCGAGACCATGATCTTCCTCTGCATGCAGAACCTGGAAGGCGAGCTGACCATGCGCCTCAAGCGGCCCTGGTACTGGCCCTTCCGCAGGACCCTGGTGACCGAAGGTGACGCCATTCCGACCTTCATTCCGGCGGCCAACGACTTCGCCCGCAGGATGGCCGAAGCCACCGGCGGCGTCGCCGCCAACTCCATCGTGGAATCCCTGTTCAACATCCCGACCACAGCGCACTGCATGGGCGGCGCGGCCATGGCGGCCTCGCCGGAGGCCGGGGTCTGCGACGGGCGCAATCGGGTCTTCGGCTACCGCAACATGTACATCTGTGACGGGTCGGTGCTGAGCGCCAACCTCGGCGTCAATCCGAGCCTGACGATCGCCGCCTTGACCGAGCATGCCATGAGCCACATCCCCCAGGCCGCGCGCCAGACCTGGACCGCAGAGGCGGGGCAGCCGTGAGCACGCTCTCAGCCGCGCCCCTGTCCGGCGTCGAGACCAACGCGGAAGCCTTGCACCGGCGCCTTGCCGAACAGCGCGAGGCCTTTCGCCGGACCGCGCCCCGGGACCATGCCGCGCGCATAGAGGCCCTGGGCACCCTCGAGTCCGTCCTGCTTCGGAACGAGGCTGCGCTCGTCGAGTCGCTGAACCGGGATTTCGGCGCGCGGGCGCGGCAGGAAACACAGATCCTGGAGATCTTCCCGACCCTGGATGAGATCCGGCACATCAAGCGCCACCTCAGGGATTGGATGCGGCCGCGTTCTGTCCTGGCCAACTGGCAGGTCTGGCCCAGCCGCGCCCGGGTCGTCTCTCAGCCGCTGGGCGTCGTCGGCATCCTCGGCGCCTGGAACTATCCGGTCCTGCTCACCCTGTCGCCTCTGGCCAACGCGCTGGCGGCCGGCAACCACGCGATGGTCAAGCCTTCCGAACTGGCCCCGGCGACCGCCGAGGTGATCGGCCGGATGATCGCGGAGGCTTTTCCGCCGGACTACGTGACCGTGGTCACCGGCGGTGCGGAGATCGGCGCTGCCTTCTCGGCTCTGCCCTTCGATCACATTCTCTTCACCGGCTCGGCACGGGTCGGAAAGCTAGTCATGGCCGCGGCCGCGGAGAACCTGACCCCCGTCACGCTCGAACTGGGCGGCAAGTCGCCGGCCGTGGTCCACGAGGACTATCCCGTCGCGCAGGCGGCCGAACGAATCTGCGCCGCCAAGATCTGGAACGCCGGGCAGACCTGCGTGGCGCCGGACTACGCGCTCGTGCCGGGCCGGTTGAAGGAAGCCTTCGTGCGGGAGGCGACGGCGGCGATCGCTCGCCGCCTGCCGCATCTCGGCGCCGGGTCGGACTACACCCGCATCATCAACGGCCCGGCCTGGGAGCGCATGACGGCGCTGGTCGACGACGCCCGCGACCGAGGCGCGGAGATCATTCAGGTCAATCCCGCGTCCGAGGCCTGGAGCGCGGAGAACCGCATCTTCCCGCCGACCCTGCTGACCAATGTGAACGACGATATGCGCGTCATGCAGGAGGAGATCTTCGGCCCCGTCCTGCCCATCGTCACCTACGAGGGACTCGATAAGGCGATCGACTACGTTAACGACCGGCCCCGTCCGCTGGCGCTCTACTACTTCGACACCGATGCGGCCCGCGTGCGTCGGGTTCTTGAGAGCACGACCTCCGGAGGGGTCACGGTGAACGACTGCATGTTCCATGTGGTCCAGAACAACCTGCCCTTCGGCGGCGTCGGGCCGAGCGGCATGGGCGCCTACCACGGCATCGACGGCTTCCGCACCTTCTCGAAGAAGAAGGGCGTGTTGTTGCAAAGCGGGCTGACCGCTTCGATGCTCGGCCGCTTCATCAAACCGCCCTACACGAAGTGGTCCGACCGGATGATCCGCTTCCTGATCGGGCGGCCGAAGCCTTAAGCGTCGCCTGCCGGTTGACAGACCGTTTCTCGCAACTCAGGCTGAGCGCACGACGAATCGCAGTCGAGCGCGCTTGATGACCGTCGCGTCAGATGCCTCGCTTGAATTGCGCAAGGCAATGCCAAGACAAGGGAAGACACATCTCATGGTAACGGTTGCAGAAGTACAAAAGCGCCTCGATGCGGAGATGAAGCGTCTCGAGGCGGCCTCGAACGATGCCCTGTCTCACGTCCGTAAGGCTTCGATGCAGGCGCGCGCAAAGCTAGAGGTCCTCGAGAAGGCTTTGTCCGACGGGTCGGCTGCGAAAGAGGTGAAGGCGCGCATGCGGGCCGTCGAGAAGGAACTGCGCGCGCTGCAAAAGGCCTCACAGAAGGAATACGCGAACATCGTCAAGGCGACGGAGCGGGAGTACAAGGCTCTGGTGAAGTCGTCCAGCAAGATCGCCAGCACGCTGCTCTCCTCTTCGTCCGCGAAGAAGCCTAAGAAAAAGACTTCGTCGAAAAAGGCGGCGGCCAAGAAGTCGGCGGCCAAGAGGCCCGCGGCGAAGAAAGCAGCCGCCAAGCGTCCGGCCGCCCGGAAATCGGTGGCGAAGCGCCCGGCCGCGAAGAAGGCCCCGGCGAAGCGTCCCGCGGCGAAAAAGGCTCCGGCCAAACGTCCGGCTGCGAAGAAGGCCCCGGCGAAGCGTCCCCCGGCGAAGCGTCCCGCGGCGAAGAAGGCCCCGGCCAGCAGGCCTCGAGCGGCCAAAAGCGGCGTCTAGGGCGTTATCCGATCAGATTGAATCGCTTCGCGATCAATCTGGCCGGATGTAACGCCCTTGCTTCAAAATCTTAGCGCACTACTCCCGGCCAGACGCGAACGCGTCTGATCGGGAAGTGCGCTAGCCGGCGGCCGAAAGGCGCCGACACCCGCCGGTCGCGCCTGCGATGTCTTTGGGAAGCGATGCCGGGCTACGCCAGGTCTCGCGGAGTCACGAAGCTGTGCAAGCGGCAAGTCCCCGAGCCGAGGTTCCGCCAACGCGGCGGCTGGACCACCAGGATAGCCAGCGCGCCGGCCGGGAACGCCGCCGCCATTCTGGCCAAGGCCTCGGCGTCGCCCTTTCCGGCGAGCCGGAGCGCCAGGGACTGCAGACCCGGGTTGTGGCCGATCAGCATCGCTGAGGAGACGGACTCCGGCAGGCGGGAGAGTCGGGCCAGCAGTTTCTTCGGGCCGCCGTCGTAGATCTGCTCGTCGAAATCCGGCTTTGCCGGTTCGTAGAAGGCCGTTGCGATGGCGGTCAGGGTCTGCCGGGTCCGCGTTGCCGGGGAGCAAAGAACCAGGTCCGGCTCGACGTCGGCCAGGCGCAGGTAATCCCGCAGGACTTCGCAGTCGGCCAGACCGCGTTTGGTCAGGGGCCGGTCGAAGTCGGCCAGGGTCCGGTCCGCCCGGCTCGACCTGGCGTGGCGCAGGAGATAGAGCAGCCGCAGGGTCTCGATCCGGGTGACCTCGGCGGCATTGGTCTTCGCCTTGGCGAGCCACTCGGGCAGGCGCCCGAGGAGCCGGCGCAGCTTCTTGCCCTCGAGCCGCTCGATCGCCGCGCTCAGCGGCAGCCATTCCCGGCGTCGGATGCCGGCCTCCGGCCAGGTCTCCAACTCGGCCGTGACCCGCATGGGGAAGACCTCGATCCGGCAGGTGCCGCCCCACTTGTCCTGGCGGTAGCGGCCAAGGCTGCGCGTCGAGACCGCACCCTCGATTCCGGCCTCCTCGCGCGCTTCCTTGGCGGCCGAGACGGGCGGGGTCATCCCCGGCTCGACGATTCCCTTGGGCAGCACCCAGCGCTTCCCGCTGCGCGAGGTGATCAGCAGGACCTCGGGATCGCCGTTACGCAGACGGTAAGGCAAGACCGCGGATTGCCGGTAGACCCAATCCGGATAGTTGATCATGACCTGCCCCGCTCAATGGATCGCGGCGATGAAGATGCCGGCGAAGATCGCCGAGGTGATGACTCCGCTGATGCTCGCACCTAAGGCGTGCGGCAGGACCACCGCATCGGGCGTGACCTCGGCCACGCACTTCTGCGCCACCTTGGCGGTCGTCGGCAGGCAGCTCACCCCGGCAATGCCGATCACCGGATTGTACTTCTTGCCGGTGGCGAAGTAGAGGATGTAGCCGCCGGCCAATCCGCCGAGGCCGGAGATGGCCAACGCCAGGATGCCGAGCAGCAGGAGCACCAGGACGTCGGGATTGAGGATCGTGTTTGCCTCGCAGAGCACGCCCAGGAGCAGGCCGAGGAAGAAGGTGGCGCCGTAGAGCAGGGGTCCGCTGAAGAGCTCGGCGTAGTTCCTGAGGTTGCTCTCGCGCACCACCACGCCGATGAAAAGCGACAAGAACAGAGGTGCTGCCACCGGAAACAGCAGGCAGAGCAAGGTGCAGGCTGCGACGCAGAAGACGATCTTCTCGCCCGGGCTGACCTTGCGGACCGGCTCCGGCGGCATCTTCAGGCCGCGGATGTGCCGCGGCACCAGCAGCTTGATCATGTAGGGATAGCCGCCGTAGGTGAGGCCCAGATAGAGGTAGGCCACCACCGTGATCGGCACGAAGAGCTCATCCGAAAGGATCAGCGAGGTGAAGAGGATCATCGGCCCGTCGGCGCCGCCGATGGTGGCGACGGCGGCCGAGTCCTCGAGCGAGAGCCCGAAGGCCCGGGCCAGGGGGAAGGCGACCACGGTGCCGAGCTCGGCGCAGAGCGCGATGAACATGCTCTGGAAGGGCCGTGCCATGACGTAGCCGACATCGAGCAGCGCGCCGATCCCCATGAAGACCAGGCAGGCGATCAGGCCGTTCGAGAAGGTCAGAGTGTAGATCGGCTGCAGCCAGTCGATCTGCAGGACGGTCATCAGCGCCGACGGCTCCTCGACCAGGGGATCGACGAAGAGGTTGCCCTGCCGACCGTCCTCGAGGAACAGCACGCCGGCGTTGACCGTGGCCATGCCGAGTCCCATGGGGATCATCAGCAGCCCCTCGAGCACCCCTTTGCGCCCGAGGTAGATCAGCAGCATGCCCAGGGCGATCAGGAAGAGGCGCATGGCGATCACCTCGGGCTCCGCGGCCGCGAGGGTGGCCAGGCCCTGGAAGATGTCGAGGAGGTCGAGGTTCTCCATGTCCGGGACGCCCGGCGTATCGGCGCTCAGGCGATCGTCAGCAGCGTCTGGCCGGCCTCGACGGCCTCGCCCGCAGTGACCGCGATGGCGGCGACCTTGCCGCTCCGGCCGGCCTTGACCATGGTCTTGGTCTTCATCGCCTCCAAAGTGGCGACCCGGGTGTCGGCCTCGACCGCGGCGCCGGTCTCGACGTCGATCGAGACCACGACGCCGGCCAGCGGGCTGACCACGTCGCCGGGGCCGGCCGTCGGTCGCGGTTCTGCAATCGCCGCCGCGGGCGCAGAGACCCCGGCCGCGGGCCGACTCGGTCCAGCCGGTGCGCCGCGCATGGTGTCACGGTCGGGATAGAGACCGCCGGCGTCCTCGGTGATCTCTTCGACGACGACGTCGTAATCGCGGCCCTCGACGCTGATCTTGAATCTTCTCTGCATCGGCCTTTCCCCTGCGACCTCTCGTCCTCGTTCCGGCTCAGCGTTTCGGCGTGCGCGTCACCGCGTGCGATGTCTGGTGGATCATGCGGCCTTCTGCGCTCCAGGCGGTGGCGCGGCCGCGGTCCTCGATGTGGATGATGTGGCGCGGGCCGACGACCGCCGCCACCGCCGCGGCGATCGCGGCCAGGTGCTCGGGCGGCACGGCGGTGGCGTCGGGCGCCGCAGGGCGCGGCACCGGCACCGCGTCTTCCCGGCGCAGCAGCGGCAGGGCGACCACGATGCCCTTGATCAGGGCCGCGACCAGGAAGGAGATCACGATGGCCAGGCCGTAGATCGTGATCGAGAGGTAGATCGGCTCGTTCATGCCTGCCGCGCGCCCCTGGGGGCGCTTCTCCTACATCGGGTTGTTTCCGTGCTTCTTGGGTGGCCGCAGCTCGCGCTTGGTCAGCGCCTTGCGCAGCGACAGCGCCAGCATCCACCGGGTTGCCGCCGGCTCGATCACGTCGGTGATGTAGCCGTGGGAGGCGGAGAGGTAGGGCGAGGCGACCTCGCGCCGGTAGTCGGCGGCCAGTTCCGCGGCCCGCGCCGCCGGGTCCTCGGCCTCCTTGAGCTCCTTGCGGTGCAGGATCTTGACGGCGCCCTCGGCGCCCATGACCGCGATTTCCGCCGTCGGCCAGGCATAGACGAAGTCGGCGCCCATCTCGAGCGCGCACATGGCGAGGTAGGCGCCGCCGTAGGCCTTGCGCAGGATCACGGTCAGCTTCGGCACGGTCGCCGCGGCGTAGGCGTAGAGCATCTTGGCGCCGTGGCGGATGATGCCGCCGCGCTCCTGCTCGACCCCTGGCAGGAAGCCGGGCACGTCGACAAGGGTCACCAGGGGGATGTTGAAGATGTTGCAGGTCCGCACGAAGCGCGAGGCCTTGTCCGAGGCGTCGATGTCCAATGCGCCGGCCTTGACCTGCGGCTGGTTGGCGACGATGCCGACCACGATGCCCTCGATGCGTCCGAAGCCGACGATCAGGTTCCCGGCCCAGCCGGCGTGGATCTCCAGGAAGCGCCCGCCGTCGACCAGGCGGTCGATCACCGCGCGGGTGTCCAGGGGCTCGCCGATGTCCTGTGGAATCAGGGCGTCCATGCCCGGGTCGGGCTCGAGCGCCAGGTCCTCGGAGGGGCGATGCGGCGGGTCCTCGGTGTTGTTCGAGGGCAGGTAGTCGAGCAGTTCGCGGACCAATTCGATGGCGTGGCCGTCGTCGCGGGCGACCAGGTGCACGTTGCCGCTGACCCCGGCGTGCACCGCGGCGCTGCCGATCTCCTCCATGGAGGTCTCGCGCCCGGTGACCGCCTTGATGACCTCGGGCCCGGTGATGAACATCCGGGCGCCGGTCTCGGTCATGATGATGAAGTCCATCAGCGCCGGCGAGTAGGCGGCGCCGCCGGCGCAGGGGCCGGCGATGATCGCGATCTGCGGCACCACGCCCGACAGCAGCACGTTGTTGTAGAACACCCGGCCGTAGCCGGAGAGCGCGTCGACCCCTTCCTGGATCCGGGCGCCGCCGGAGTCCTTGAAGGCGATCAGCGGAACGCCGACTTTCTTCGCCAGGCGCATGACCTCGACGATCTTCATCGCGTGCACCTTGCCGAGGGTGCCGGCCGCGACCGTGAAGTCCTGGCTGACCATTGCGACCAGGCGGCCGTCGACATAGCCGGTGCCAACGACCACGCCGTCGGCCGGCATGGCCTTCTCGACAGCGCCGAACTGCCGGGCCCCGTGCTCGGCGTGGGCGCCCGACTCCTGGAAGGTGTGGGGCTGGCAGAGCGCCTCGATCCGCTCGCGGGCGGTCATCAGCCCCTTGTCGCGGCGCGCCGCCAGCTTGTCGCCGCCGCCGCCGGCGCGGATCTTCGCGCGCCGCTCTCGCAGCTCTTCGACGAGTTTTCGGTCGAGGCTCATGGCGACCCTCCCGCGCCGGCGTGCCGCCGACCCTGCCGATGGCATCGGACCGTCTCCGGCGACTGTTGCTTGGGGAACGAGCGCGATCTCGTCGGGCCAGTCCCCTGCCTCCCGTCACTGCCCGCCATCAATAGGTCAGGGTCCGCCGTCGGGCGTTGATTTGAGTCAAGGAGGAATTGCCGGCATGCGGCAGAATTGCGATCTGTCGAAGTCCGGGAGAAGGGGCAGGGCGGGCTCATGCTGGAAAGCAAGATTGCTGACGTGATCGGCAAGCAGAAGCTCCTGCAGCTCGCCGCCGATACCAGCGTGGCCGAGGCGGCGAAGCGCATGGCCCAGCATCACGTCGGGGCCATGCTGGTCTGCGAAGGTCAGGTCATGCGCGGCATCTTCACCGAGCGCGACATGCTGGAACGGGTGGTCGCCGCCGACCTGTCGCCGGGCGCGACCCCCCTCAGGGACGTCATGACTCCGGACCCCGCCTCGATCGCCGCGGACGCGACCCTGCTTCAGGCCATCTTCGCCATGAAGGCGCATTTCACCCGCCACCTCCTGGTCAGGCGGGGCGAGGACCTGATCGGCATCGTCTCGGTGCGCGACCTGCTGCGCGCGGTGGTCGACTCCCGCATCGAGGAACGCCAGCGTTTCGATGACCTCTGGGACGGCTTCCCGGTCTGAGGACGGGGAGCCCAGCGGCACGCGGGGGACGCCGAAGCGTCCCCCGGGCCGGTCAGTGGGTCCGAGTGACCTTGCCCGCACCGACCGTGCGGCCGCCTTCGCGCAGGGCGAAGCGCATGCCCGCCTCGAAGGCGACGGGCTTCTCCAGCCGGAAGCGCAGGCTGCGGCGCTCGCCGGGCGAGACGACCTCCGACTGCTCCGCCGCCTCGAGAAGGGGCAGCTCGACGGCGCCGGTCACGGCCGTCAGGCCGAAGAAGAACTGCGGCATGTAGCCGGACCCGAAGGGGGTGCGGCGGCCGCCTTCCTCGGCCGCCAGGACGTAGATCTCGGCCTCGCCGGCAAGGCGCGGCGTGACCGAGCCCGGTGCCGCCAGGACCTGGCCGCGGACGACCTCGTCCCGGCTCAGGCCGCGAAGCAGAAGCCCCACGTTCTGGCCGGCCTCGGCCTGCGGCAGGTCGCGCCGAAAGGCCTGGATGCCGGTGACGACGACGCGTCGGGGCGCCCCGTCGTTCGCGGTCAGGCCGACGATCTCGACCGGCTCCTGCGGCCGCAACAGACCGCGCTCGACCCGCCCGGTGCAGACCGTGCCCCGACCGGAGATCGTCATCACGTCCTCCACCGGCATCAGGAAGGGCGCGTCGAGATCCCGCGCGGGATCCGGAATCCGGGCGTCGAGACAGTCGACCAGCTCGCGGATGCAGGCCGTGGCCGGATCGTCGAAACGGCCGGCCTCCGCCGCCTCCAGGGCCAGCAGAGCCGAGCCCCGGACCAAGGGAACATCCTGGTAGCCGAAAGTGGCCAGCAGCTCGACGACCTCGAGCTCGACCAGTTCGAGCAGCTCCGGGTCGGCGACGTCGACCTTGTTGACGAAGACGACCAGGTGCCCGAGCCCGAGCTGACGGGCGAGCAGGACGTGCTCGCGCGTCTGCTCCTGCGGGCCGCGCGACCCGTCGACGAGCAGGATCGCGCCGTCCATCTGGGCCGCGCCCGCCACCATGTTCTTGATGTAGTCGGCGTGGCCCGGACAGTCGACGTGGGCATAGCTGCGGCGCGCGGACTCGTAGAGCACGTGCGCCACGTTGATCGTGACCCCGCCAGCCCGCTCCGCCGGCGCCTTGTCGAGCTGATCGAAGTCGACAGGGTTTCCGCCGTGGAGGGCTGCCATGATCTTGGTGATCGCCGAGGTCAGCGTGGTCTTGCCGTGGTCCACGTGTCCGATGGTGCCGACGTTCACATGCTGCTTAACCATGATCTTTCCTCCAAATCCGGACCCGCGCCCATCGCGGGCCCCAAAACGCCGAAAGCCCCTCCCGGTGCGACCGGAAGGGGCTTTCGGCGAATTCTCGGTTCGCATGGCGAAGCTGGCCTTGCCGACGGAGGTCGGTCACCAGACCCGGCATCTGCACCGGGGGTTGCGACAATGCATGGCTCCCTCCCGCGTTCTTCGCTATGTTCGGGTCCGGGTGGGGAACCGAGCGATTTCACACTGGGAACCTGAGATGAGTAAGCAAGAGCTATCCACCGCAGGTCCGGACGACGGGCAGGCCTTCCTCGAGATCGAGGCCGAGCTGGGGGCGCACAACTACAAGCCTATCGACGTCGTGCTCTCGCGCGGCGAGGGGGTCTGGGTCTGGGACATCGACGGCAAGCGCTACCTCGACTGCCTCTCGGCCTATTCCGCGGTCAACCAGGGCCACTGCCACCCCAAGATCCGCGAGGCCATGATCGAGCAGGCCGGCAAGCTCACCCTGACATCTCGGGCCTTCCGCAACGACCAGCTGGCGCCCTTCTATCAGGAGATCTGCGACCTGACCAACGCCAGCAAGGTGCTGCCCATGAACAGCGGCGCCGAGGCGGTCGAAAGCGCGGTCAAGGCGGTCCGCAAATGGGGCTACGAGGTGAAGGGTATTCCCGCCGACCAGGCCGAGGTCATCGTCTGTAGCAACAACTTCCACGGCCGCACCCTGATGATCGTCGGCTTCAGCACCGACCCGACGGCGCGCGGCGGCTTCGGCCCCTTCGCGCCCGGTTTCAAGGTGGTCCCCTTCGGTGACGCCGAGGCCCTGGAGGCGGCAATCACCCCCAACACCGCGGGCTTCCTGGTCGAGCCGATCCAGGGCGAGGCCGGGGTGATGATCCCGCCGGATGGCTACCTGCAGCAGGTCCGCGAGATCTGCAGCCGCCACAACGTGATGCTGATCCTGGACGAGATCCAGACCGGGCTGGGCCGGACCGGGCGGCTGCTGGCCGAGGAGCATGAGGGGATCGAAGCCGACCTGACCCTGGTCGGCAAGGCTCTGTCGGGCGGTTTCTATCCGGTCTCCGCGGTGCTTTCCAACTCAGAGGTCCTGGGCGTGCTCAGGCCCGGCGAGCACGGCAGTACCTTCGGGGGCAATCCACTGGCCTGCGCCATCGCGCGGGCGGCGCTGCGGGTCCTGGTCGAGGAAGGGATGATCGAAAACGCCGCCGAGATGGGCGCCTACTTCCTCGAGGGTCTCAAGGCGATCCGTAGCAACAACATCAGGGAGGTGCGCGGCCGCGGCCTGATGCTGGCGGTGGAGTTCGAGCGCGAAGCCGGCGGCGCCCGGCGCTACTGCGAGTCGCTCAAGGACCTCGGCCTGCTGTGCAAGGAGACCCACGTCAATACGATCCGCTTCGCGCCGCCGCTGATCATCACCCGCGACCAGGTCGATTGGGCGCTGGAGCGCATCGACACCGTGCTGACCGGGTGAGGTGCTCCGCGCCCGGCGCGGGCGATCCTGCGCCACGCTATCGCGCAACGGCCGGAAGTCTCCGATAGCATGGACCCGCTGACACAGGGCGCGCTGGGCGCCGCGCTGCCGCAAGCGACGCGCAACAAGACCCAGATCGGCATCGCCGGCATCCTTGGGTTCTTCGCCGGCATGACGGCGGATCTGGACGTTCTGATCCGCTCCGAGGCCGATCCGCTCAAGTTCCTTGAATACCACCGCCAGTTCACGCACGCCCTGATCTTCGTTCCGCTCGGCGGCCTGATCTGCACGCTGGCGCTCCATTGGATGCTGGGACGACGCTGGCAGCTGACCTATGGGCAGACCTTTCTTTTCTGCACACTGGGCTATGCCACGCATCCCTTGCTCGACGCCGCCACATCCTACGGCACGATGCTGTTCTGGCCGTTCAGCGAGGATAGGTTTGCCCTGAGCATCGTTTCCATCGTCGACCCGCTCTTCACGCTGCCGGTCTTGGTCCTGGTCGTTCTGTGCGGGCTCAGGCGAAAGCCCGCGCTGGCGCGCTTCGCCCTCGCCTGGGCGGTCCTTTATCTGACGGCCGGAGCTCTGCAGCACCAGGCGGCTCGGGCCATGGCCGAGGAGGTCGCCGCCTCCCGCGGGCATAGGCCGATCCGTCTCGAGGTGAAGCCGAGCTTCGCCAACATCCTGGTCTGGAAAACGATTTACGAGACGCCGGATCGCTTTTTCGTCGATGCAGTGCGCGCCGGCGTCCTGCCGCGGGTGTTTCCCGGCGTGTCGGTCCCGAAGCTCGATCGGAAACGCGACCTGCCATGGCTCGATCCCAGCTCGCAGCAGGCCCGCGACATCGCACGCTTCCGGCGCTTCAGCGACGGCTTTGTGGCGCAGGATCCGGACCGCCCAAATCGGATCATCGATGTCAGGTACTCCTTCGTGCCCAATACCGTGAGCGCGCTCTGGTCGATCGAGCTCACGCCCGGTGCGCCGCCGACGGCGCACGCAGGCTACCGGACCCATCGCGAGCAAGCCCGCGATAACCTGGGCGTGCTCTGGCGGATGATATCCGGCGACTAGATCAAACTGCGCTCAATTGGACTCAATTGAGCGCAGTTTGATCTATCGCATACAGATGAGCAGCTCATCTCCGTTCGAATGACCGCAGGCGGCTCTGGGCTTTGTGGCGGCGATGATCGACATGGCCGCGCAGGGTCTTCGCCGCTTCCTGGCGCGGATTGGCTGGTTTTGGTATCGGAATCCTGTGCCAATGGATTTGGATCGGGATACCGGGTGCTCGAATGACCGGGAACCGGGCGGATCGGCGCCCGGCTGGCATGGCTTCCATGCTTGATCCTGATATGGTCGGGGGTGGCGGTAGCAGAAAAGGACCCCAAGCACCATGGCGACGGCCTTGCGTCGGAATGGCTACGAAGGCCGAGAGTCCAAGAGCGTCCAGCCCGACCCGGCGCATAGCTCGCCGGACAGGAAGGCCTGGATCATCCACTGCGAGACCGGCAGCTACCGGGTCCGCGTCAAGGGCGCTCGTAGCGCCGAAATCACGCCCTTCGGCGAATGAGGGAGTCCTAAGCGAAGTGAAGGGGAATCTGTCCGTTTGACAGGACCTTCCGTTTGGGCGATTCGGGGCGCGATGAGCGGACCGCGGTGCGGTCGAAGGGGGACGGGTGGAAGACTTGGCATCGCCTGACGGAAGGTCCGAGGGCGCAGGGGAAGGCGGGAGGCTTTCGGGTGCCTGGTCCCGCGCGCTCGGCTTCCTGGGCGATCCGAAGACGATCATCGCCGGCGTGCTGCTCGGGGTTCTTTGCGGCCTCTTCGCCAGGGACCTCGCCTTCGAGCTGCGGCCCCTAGCGGCGATCTACATAGCGCTGCTCTCGATGTGCATGCTGCCGATCATGGTGACCGCCCTGACCTGGGGCATCGGTCAGATGCTTCGCAATCCCGTGACCCGGCCGCTCTTCGGCCGCCTTGCGGGCTACTATGCGGTCGGTCTCCTGCTGCCCAGCGTGGTCGGACTACTGGCGGTCTACCTGCTCCAGCCGGGCGCCGGCCTGAGCGAAGAGGCCACAAACGCGCTGGGCGCGCGGGTCGAGGGCCACAGGGCGGCGGCCGTTCCGGAGCCCTCCGGCAGCGGCCTGCTGACCCGCTGGATCTATCACGAAGAAGTCGAGACGGGCGGCGTTCTCGGTTTCCTGCAGGGTGTCGTGCCGTCCAACGTGTTCTCGGCCCTCAGCAGCGGCCAGTTCATCAGCATCGTGTTCTTTTCTGTGCTCATCGGCCTCGCCCTCGGCGTCGTGCGCAGCACCGGTGCCGACGAAACCCTGCGGGTGGTCAACACCTTCTACGAGATCTTCGCGAAGGTCTTCGGCTGGGTCCTGGTTCCGCTGCCCCTCGGGCTCTTCGCCATCGTTGCCGCCGCGGTCGTCGAGATCGACACCGAGATGTTCGCCGCCTTCGCCCGCTTTCTGCTGACCCTCTGGGTCGCCGGGCTGGCGCTGATTCTGGTCTACGCGGTCATAACCGCCGTCGCCGCGCGCTGCTCGCCGCTTTTCGTGCTCGATGCCCAGAAGCAACCGCTCATCCTTGCGCTCGCGACCGACAATCCCTTCGTCGCGCTCTACTCGAGCATCGAAGCCCTGCGCGAGCGCTTCGGCGTCCGCCGCGAGCTCTCGGACACGGTCGCGCCCTTCGGCGTGGTTGCCAACCAGCATGGCCAGATCCTTCTCTTCGCGGTTCTGGTCGGCTTTCTCGCTCAGCTCTACGATGTTCAGCTCGGCCCGGGCGAGTTGGTGGTTCTGACGATCGGCTGCGTCGTCGGCGGCGCGGCGGCGGTCGGCGGCGGTGCCATCCTTGCGCCGGTGGTCGCGCCGGTCCTGCTGGGCGCCGGCATCCCTCCGGTGCTTGCCGTCGTCGTGCTCGCCACCACGCAGCCCCTGACCGCGCCGCTCGGCTCCATGTTGACGGTCAAGGCAACGAACATGCTGGCGGTGCTCACCGCCGCCGGAGAAGGAAAGCGGAAGCCGTGACTCGTGCTCTCGCCTTGATCGCCGCGCTTCTGGCGGTTGCGTCCTGGGGCCGCGGGGTCTGCGCCGCGGAGACCGGCTTCGCCGATATCGATCGGATCATTGCCGCGGGTCGGCTCGTCGTCGCCTTGCCGGCGCGCCAGCGGCCGCCCTATGTCGTCGACGTCGAGGGAGAGGAGCCGCAGGGCTTCGATGTCTGGCTCGCCCGCCAGATCGCCGCCGCCTTCGAGGTCGAGCTGCGGTTCGACCGAAGCGCGAAGTCCTCCGACGAGCTGATCGAAATGGTCGCCGGCGGACAGGCCGATCTGGCGCTCGGCGGGATCCTCATCACCGCACGTCGCGCCTTGCAGGTTCGCTTCAGCCGCCCCTACATCCGCGAGGCGCCGAGCCTGCTGTTGCACCGGCGTGACGCCATGCCCTTCCACAGCACCTGCCCGACCGTGGACGAAATCTCCGAGGTTTTGGCCACGCCGGGCCAGGTCGCCTTGCAGAAGGGGAGCCGGACGGAAGCCGTCGCGCGCCAGCTGGTGCCGGACGCGGTGCCCAAGCTGTTCGACGATCCCCATGAACAGTTCGAAGCGATCCTGGCCGGCGAGGTCCTGGTCAGCGTTCACACCGAGGCGCAGTCCCGTTATCTGCTGCATCAGCAACCCAGTGCCCGCATCCAGATCCGCTCCTGCATCGGCGGCGCGCGGTCATACCTGGTCGCGATCGCGGTCCGTCCCGACATGCCCGACCTTCAGCGCTGGCTGGACACCTTTCTCGAGGTCGAACTGATCGACCTGACCGCCGAAGAGCTGCTGCAATTCGGCCAGCGGGAGAAGCTCTGGCCCTGATCAAGGTGACCGCGCGTGGCGCGACCTCGCCAGCCATTCGGAACTGATCTCGACGCCCCGGGCGCGCGACCTTGGCTTGAGCGGCGCCGGCCTAGGGGCGGCCAGGTCGCGTCGCGAAGAGTCTTTGGCGAGGCAGGGCGTCCGCAGCGTCGCACCGACAGTCGCAGCTCCCCCAAAGCGGCTTCGAACTCAGTACACGGTCCTTTGAATTCACGGGCCGGAGGGCGCCGCCGCGGCCCTAGCGGACACCGCAGGCGCTGTCGGCGGCCAGGCGGAGATGGTGCAGGAAGGAGCCGGCGGAGGAGCGCGGCGTCAGGATCGTGAAGCGCCCGCGGTCGTCGCGCAGGGTGATCACCGCCGAGACATGCTCCATGGTCGTGCGCGCGGTCGTCCCCGCCGGAAAGGCGCCAGGGTGCAGGTCGAGGGGGCAGAGCTTCTCCAGCACGGCACGGGTCGCCGGGCCCTCGAGCCGCAGGTTGGCCCAGGCGTCGGATTGATCGGTGACCGTGGCCGTATCCGCGAAGGTCTCGCGCAGCAGGACCTCGAGGCTGTCACGGGCGCTCTCCGGCGCCTCGACGAACCACTGTTCGTGACCCGTCCAGAGGAAAGTCATGCCGTCGCTGCTCGCGGTCCGGCCCGACGGGGGCGGTTCGAAGCCGAAGCGGGCTTCGGCCCTGATCCGCAGCGCCGCCTCCTGCTCGCGGCGGGTGGCGAAGGAGGCGAGGGCCAGGTCCGTGACCTCCGCGAGGGCGAAGCCGGGCCAGCTCTCGGCCTGGGCGCCAGCGAGCGGGGAGCGCGCGGTGAGGGCGAGGTCAGGCACGCAGACGCTCCCCATCCGGATCGATGAAGTGCGGGCTGACGATTTCGACCTCGACGTCGGCATCGCGGACCAGGTCGATAGCGCGCACCTTCTCGCCGAGCCGCTGGTCGCCGTTCCTGATCAGCCCGAGGCCGATCGAGTGGCCGAGGTTCGGCGAGTGGGCGACCGAGGTCATGTAGCCCTGGTCCTCGGCCGCGACCGTCGCCGCGCCGAGGGCGATGAAGTGCGCGCCGGCGGTCAGCTGCGCGCCGCGGTCCAGCGGCAGGAAGCCGACCAGGCGCAGGTCGTCCGGCGCGTTGAGGCCGGGCCGTTCCGAGAGGACCTTGCCGATGCAGTCCTTCTTCTTCGAGACCATGCGGCCCATCCCGAGGTTGGCCGCGGTGGTCTGGCCGTTGAGCTCGTTGCCGGCCGGGTGGCCCTTCTCGACGCGCAGGACGCCCAGGGCCTCGGTCCCGTAGGGCACGACCCCGAAGGCCTCGCCCGCGGCCATGAGCGCGCGGATCATCGCGTCGCCGTAGCGCGCGGGCACCGCGATCTCGTAGGCCAACTCGCCGGAGAAGGAGATCCGGAACAGCCGGGCGCGGGTGCCGCCGCAGACCGTGACCTCGCCGCAGGCCATGTGGGGGAAGGCCGCGTTGGAGATGTCGTGCGCGGCATCGACCACCTCGCGCAACAGGTCGCGGGAGCGCGGCCCGGCCACGGCGAACTGTGCCCACTGCTCGGTGGTCGAGATGAGCTGCACGTCGAGCTCGGGCCAGAGCACCTGGCGGCAGAACTCCAGGTGCCGGAAGACCGGAACCGCCTTGGCCGTGGTCGTGGTCATGACGTAGTGGGTCTCGCCGAGGCGCGCGGTCGTGCCGTCGTCCATGACGAAGCCGTCCTCGCGCAGCATCAGGCCGTAGCGCACCTTGCCGAGCGGCAGCTTGGCGAAGCCGTTGGCGTAGACCCGGTTCAGGAACTCGGCGGCGTCCGCGCCCTGGATGTCGATCTTCCCGAGCGTGGTGACGTCGCAGACGCCGACCGCGTTGCGGACCGCGAGCACCTCGCGGTCGACGCTCTGGCGCCAGTGGGTCTCGCCTGGACGCGGGAACCACTGGGCGCGCAGCCAGGCGCCGGTCTCGACGAAGACGGCGCCCTGCTCGACCGCCCAGTCGTGGGAGGGCGTCAGGCGGAACGGCCGGAAGTCCTTGCCCCGGCTGCGCCCGGCGAAGGCGGCGATGGGCACCGGCGTGTAGGGCGGCCGGAAGACCGTCGTGCCGGTTTCGGAAATCGACTTGCCGGTCAGGTCGGCCATGATCGCGAGCGCCTGGACGTTGGCGGTCTTGCCCTGGTCGGTTGCCATGCCGAGCGTGGTGTAGCGCTTGAGATGTTCGACGGACTGGAAGCCTTCGCGATAGGAGAGCGCGACGTCCTTCACCGTGACTTCGTTCTGGAAATCGAGCCAGGCGCGGGACTTGCTCTCCTTCACGTGCCAGAAGGGGGTGAGCGCGACGGCGCCGTCCTCGGCCTCGGGCAGGTCGGGCTTCCGGGCCGCATAGCCCGCGGCCTCGGCCGCCGCGGCCCCGCAGTCCGCGCCCTCCCGCAGGGCCGCCTGTGTCGAGAAGCTGCCGGCCGCGGCGCCGGCGACCGCCAGGCCCGCCGGCAGGTTGTCCGACGGCACGAAGGCGGCGAGGTCGTCGCACCAGACCGGCCTGGCGCCCTGGTGGCAGGTCAGGTGCAGCGCCGGGTTCCAGCCGCCGGAGACGGCCAGGCAGTCCACCGTCAGCGACCGTCGCCGGCCGTCGCGGTCGAGGCAGTCGACGGACTTGAGCCCGAAGCGCCCGCGGGTCTCGACGACCCGGCCGCCGGCGATCAGCTCGACGCCGTCGAGTCCGGTGAGGCAATCCGGGCGTCGGGCCTCGGGGCGGCTGTCGATCACCGCCGCGACCGTAGCCCCGGCCCGGACCAGGTCGGCGGCGCTGCGCCAGCCGTCGTCGTTACAGGTGAAGACGGCGGTGCGCGACCCGGCCAGGACGCCGAAGCGGTTGTGATAGCTGCGCTGGGCGCCCGCCAGCAGAATTCCGGGCCGGTCGTTGTTGCCGAAGGCGATCGGCCGCTCGATAGCGCCGGCGGCCAGGACTGCCCGCTTGGCGACGATCTTCCACAGCCGCTGGCGGGGCTGGCCCGGCGGCGGAACCGGCAGGTGATCGGCGACCCGCTCCAGCGCACCGTAGGTGCCGCCGTCGTAGACGCCGTAGACCGTGGTCCGCGGCAGGCAGCGGACGTTGTCGAGGCCGGCCAGTTCGTCCATGACCGCGTCGGCCCAGGCCGCCCCTGGCAGGCCGCCGACCTCGTGGGTCTCGGCGAGCAGGCGGCCGCCCGGTCGGAAGTCCTCGTCCGCCAGGATCACCCGCGCCCCGGCCCGGCCCGCGGTCAGCGCCGCCATCAGGCCGGCCGGCCCGGCGCCGATCACCAGGAGGTCGCAGAAGGCGTAGGACTTCTCGTAGGCGTCGGGATCGGGCGCGCCGGACAAGCGGCCGAGGCCGGCGGCGCGGCGGATCAGCGGCTCGTAGACCTTCTCCCAGAAGGCGGCGGGCCACATGAAGGTCTTGTAGTAGAAGCCCGCGGTCAGGAAGGGCGACAGCAGATCGTTGGCGCCGGCCACATCGAAGCGCAGCGAGGGCCAGCGGTTCTGGCTGGCGGCCTCGAGGCCGTCGTAAAGCTCGACCACCGTGGCCTGGGTGTTCGGCTCGCGGCGCGCACCTGAGCGTAGCTGGACCAGGGCGTTGGGTTCCTCCGAGCCGGCGGTCAGGACGCCGCGCGGCCGGTGGTACTTGAAGGAACGGCCGAGCAGCCGGACTCCGTTGGCGAGCAGCGCCGAGGCCAGCGTGTCGCCCGGGTGACCGGCGAAGGCTTTGCCGTCGAAGCTGAACGCGAGGATCCGGCTACGGTCGATCAGGCCGCCGTCGCTGCGCCGTTGCGCCTGGACAGCGGGCGCGCTTGCGGGTCTCGTCTCCTCGCGAAGTGCGAGGCCCTCTTTGGCGACGGCATGTCCGGGCGCGGTCACGAGCCGGACTCCCGCGGGCGAAGGTCCTGGGCGCGGCGCACCTCGCCGAGCTCGTGGGTCACCGTGTTGCGGCGCACCTGCAGCCAGGAGCGGCAGCCGGCCTCGTGGTACCAGAGCTCCTCGTGCCAGCCGGCCGGATTGTCGCGCAGGTGGAGGTAGTCGTGGAAGGCGTCCGCCGCATCCGCCGCCGCCGGGTCGGGCCGCCGCGGGTCGGCATCGCCGAGATAGGTAAACTCGCTGACGTCGCGCGCGCCGCAGAGGGGGCAGGAGATCCGCATCGCCGCCGCCTCAGTGCAGGTTGGGCTGGGCGCCGACGCCCTTTTCGTCGATCACGCGACCGCTGCGGAAGCGGTCGAGGCGGTAAGCCGTGGCGGTCTCCTGCGGTTCGTCGCGGGCGAGCAGGTGGGCGAAGCAGTAGCCCGAGGCCGGCGTCGCCTTGAAGCCGCCATAGCACCAGCCAGCGTTGAGGTAGAGGCCCTCGACCGACGTGCAGTCGATGATCGGCGATCCGTCCATCGACATGTCCATGATCCCGCCCCAGGAGCGCAGCAGCCGCGCCCGGCCGATCATTGGCAGGATCGCCATCCCACCCTCGCAGACGTCCTCGACCGTGGGCAGGTTGCCGCGCTGGGCGTAGGAGTTGTAGCCGTCGATGTCGCCGCCGAAGACCAGCCCGCCCTTGTCCGACTGGCTGATGTAGAAATGGCCCGCGCCGAAGGTGATGACGCCGGGGATGATCGGCTTCAGGCCCTCGCTCACGAAGGCCTGCAGCACGTGGCTCTCGATCGGCAGCCGCAGCCCGGCCTTGGCCATGACGCGGGAGCTGGAGCCGGCGACGGCGACGCCGACCTTATTGGCACGGATCTCGCCGCGGACGGTCTTGACGCCGACGCAGCGCCCGCCCTCCATGAGGAAGCCGGTGACCTCGCAGTTCTGCAGGATGTCGACGCCCCGGCTGTCGGCGCCGCGGGCGTAGCCCCAGGCGACGGCGTCGTGGCGCACCGTGCCGCCCCGGCGCTGCAGCAGGCCGCCAGTGATCGGGAAGCGGGCATCGTCGAAGTTCAGGAAGGGGCAGAGCTCGCGCACGCCGTCGCGGTCGAGCAACTCGGCGTCCGCCCCGTGTAGCCGCATGGCGTTGCCGCGCCGCGCGTAGGCGTCGCGCTGCGGATCGGAGTGGCAGAGGTTGAGGATGCCGCGCTGAGAGACCATGGCGTTGTAGTTGAGGTCCTGCTCCAGGCCCTCCCAGAGCTTCAACGAGAACTCGTAGAAGGCCTCGTTGCCAGGCAGCATGTAGTTGGAGCGGACGATGGTCGTGTTGCGGCCGACGTTGCCTGAGCCGATGTAGCTCTTCTCCAGCACCGCGACGTCGGTGATGCCGAACTCGTGCGCGAGGTAGTAGGCAGTCGCGAGGCCGTGGCCGCCGGCGCCGACGATGACGACGTCGTAGGCCGGCTTGGGCGCCGGGTCGCGCCAGACGCGCGGCCAGTCCTTGTTGCCGGTGAGCGCCTGCCTGATCAGCGCGAGCGCGGAGTAGCGGGCGGATCTCGCCATGAAGTTTCACCTCGGAACACGGACAGCGAGCCCCCATTGTCGCTCGGGCGCAGCGCGCGTCTTTTCCAGAATCGACGGAACCGGATAGATTCTCGCCAATGATCTTCACGAAGACTTCATCCAGGTGCCAGCGCCACTAGGGGATGGCGTGCAAACTCCCCGCCCGTCTGCGTCTGAGCTTCGCGGCGAACATCGGACCAAAGCGGTTCCACCAGAGC